>SVDS01000010.1:45213-69663 GCA_015057715.1 Paenibacillaceae bacterium | reverse complement strand
CCTTTTACAAGACCTGCGATGTCTACGAATTCGATGACTGCAGGTGTGATTTTAGCGGAATCATACAATGCGGCCAGCTGTCCTAAACGTACATCCGGAACAGGAACAACTCCTACGTTTGGATCAATGGTACAGAAAGGATAGTTGGCAGATTCTGCCCCAGCCTTTGTGAGTGAATTAAACAAAGTACTTTTCCCTACGTTCGGCAAGCCGACAATACCTAATTTCATATCAAATACCTTCCTAATATTGTTTATATTCATGGTTGATTTTTATCTACAACTAATATAGAATATCATATTATCCACGAAATTAAAAGAGAAAAACAAAAAGAACAAAGGGCTTGTCGAAATATAGTTGAATATGTCGGGCGATAATGTTTGATTTTTGTGTTTTAGCGGGGTAAAATAAAGAAAACATCGAAAGGAGAAGACGAATGGCAAATACGGCAGATATTAGTTTTGTGCATTTGGGAATAACCATTGACCACTTGCGAAACAGTATCTCGATATTTGGATTCCGCATTGCATTTTACGGTATTATCATAGGAATTGGAATCTTGGCAGGTCTTTGGGTTGCGACAAGCGATGCAAAACGCAGAGGGCAGGATCCGGATATTTATCTGGATTATGCACTGTATGCAATCATTATTTCTATTATGGGAGCCCGTATCTATTATGTAATTTTTGACTGGGATACTTATAAAGATGATCTGCTTCAGATATTCAATACCAGAGCAGGAGGGCTGGCAATCTACGGTGGCGTCATAGGAGCTGTCATTACCCTCACGGTTTACACCAGAGTGAAGAAACTTTCCTTCTTTTCTTTGGCGGACACTGGTTGCTTGGGATTAATTACCGGGCAAATTATAGGAAGATGGGGAAACTTCTTTAATTGCGAGGCATTCGGCGGATATACAGACGGCCTGTTTGCTATGAGAATCAGAAGGGCGCTTGTTAATGAGAATATGATATCTAAGGAGCTTTTAAACCACTTAATTGTAAAGGACGGTGTGGAATTTATTCAGGTTCATCCCACATTTCTTTATGAATCAGTGTGGAATTTATGCGTTTTGATTTTTATGCTTTGGTATCGAAAACGCAAAAAGTTCGATGGTGAAATGCTTCTTATCTACCTGCTGGGCTATGGATTGGGACGAGTATGGATCGAAGGACTCCGTACGGATCAGCTGATCTTCTTTAGTACTGGCATACCGGTGTCTCAGGCGCTGTCATTGATTTTGGTAGTGATATCTACTCTTGTGCTCTTCTGCAAACACAGACAGATACGAATAAAGAGCAAAGGAGAATCATGAAATGATAATGTCAAAAGAAGAGTTAATTCAGAATATTGAAGTTGCAAGGGAAAGATTAAATACAAGTATTGATCACGAGGATGGCGAAGTGATTTATCTTAGAAGTGTGGAGTTGGATAAATTAATTGAACAATATATCGAAGCTGGATATTGAAGAACGAATAGAAAGTAATTGTTTTAAATCGAGTTTTTTCGGAGAACAGAATGTGTAGAGATACATATCCTGTTCTTTTTTGGCTTACAGCATTTCGACAATTTAATGAGGTGGAATATGAAAAACAGGCTTAAAAGCGTTATTCGACAAATATTTCATTCCGGTACCATATTTACCCAGCTTGTTACCTTTACAGCTGTTGTAAGTATCGTCCCCATCCTTTTTATCAGTTCTCTGATGCTTCGTAAGATCAGCCATATGATAACAGAGGAGCTGATTGCCTCCCATAACCAGCTGGTTGCCCAGTATACAACATCTCTTGAGGGTAAATTAAATCAGTATCAGTACAGCTTAAAGCAGCTGTCCAATAATACCATTGTCTTAAATACCCTCCAGGGGAGAACCGGGGAGAAAAACCCCTACGTCATGGGGAATGATGTGAGTATTGAGGTGAATAAATCCTTTCATCTGGATGGATATGAAGTTCGAAATTGTATGATTTATTCAAATAATCTGGATAATAAAATTTATGGAACCAGGGTTGCGATGATTACAGAGGCCAGCAGGGAGATCTGGTATATAAGCAAGGAAGCAGCCAACCAGTATTATTTTATTTATGCCACTGGAGATGGTAAGAAAAGTAAGGTACTATCTCTGATTAAAAATATTGTGGAAGTAGATGTCAACAGTTATGAGAGCAAATATGTGGGTTTTGTAAAACTGGACTTGTATACGAAAAAGCTGTTTGAACCGGCAATCGGAGAAGATTATTCTTATGCCTATGACGTGATTGTGCTGGACCGGAAAAATCAGATTGTATATTCTTCGAATCCATCGTACAATGACATCCTACAGGAACAATCCTTTGAAGAGCTGAAACAGAAGGGGAATTATGGGAAGAATACCATGATCGGTACCAGTACAGAGGAGTATTACGGGCTGAAGCTGATTTTTCTCTTTAACAACAGCCAGCTGGATCACAAACGGCAGGAAATACAAAACTCCATATTGCCGGTACTGGTACTGGTTATGCTGATTATTGCACTGACCGCTTTTTTATTTACCAGAAGCTTTGCTAAACGTGTCTCACGATTAATTGATAAGATAAAAATTGCGGAAACCGGAGATCTTACCATTAATGAGGAGATCAGAGGCAGTGACGAGATTGCAGTTCTTGATAAGCAGTTTAATCAGATGCTTTTAAAACTGGACCGTCTGATTAAGAAAAATTACGTTCAGCAGCTGGAAAACAAGGAAAGCCAGGTGCGCAATCTTCAGCTGCAGATTAATCCTCATTTTTTATACAATACTCTGGAAACCATCAGCTCCATCGCTGCTGTAAACGGAGTTTTTCTTATCTGTGATCTTTGCGAAAAGCTGGGTGAGAATTTCCGTTATAGTCTGGGCAGAAATTACGGGGAATTTGTTACTGTGGAACAGGAGCTTTCCCATACTCAGAATTATATTTATATACAAAAAACCCGTTTCGGGAATAAATTTGAAGCGTATTACAATGTGGAACCGGGACTGGAGAAAAATCTGGTTTTAAGGTTTATTTTACAACCCATAGTGGAAAATGCCATTGTTCATGGGCTGAGTGTGATGGAACAGACAGGAACTTTGGAAATCTCCATTTACCAGGAAGATGACTATCTGATGATTAAGATTTCAGATGATGGAATCGGCATGTCAGAAGAGATGGTGGAGGAGATCAGGGATCATATTGAGACCAGGGGCGATGAGGAGAGGAAAAAGCAGAGTATCGGAATACAGAATGTAAATCAAAGAATTAAGCTTACTTATGGTGAGGAATATGGAATCACCATTGAAAGTGGGGAGAATAAGGGCAGCATTTTCACCATATGTCTGCCTTTCATGCAATAGGAGGGGCATAAATGGATAAAAGGGTTTTAATTGTAGACGATGAAGACTTAATCAGACAGGGGATGATTGCCAGACTTCAGTATTTGAATCTGAAGCCTGTGCAATTGTATGAGGCGGAAAGCGGACTTAGGGCAATTGAAATACTTAAAAATCAACCAGTGGATATTGTTATTACAGATATCCGTATGGCAGATATGGATGGTTTGACCCTGATTCGGACGGTGAAATCATTTTTACCTGATATCCATTTTATTATTATAAGCGGCTATGCGGAATTTGAATATGCGGAACAGGCGATCCGGCTGGGAGTGACAGCATATCTTTTAAAGCCAATATCCAATGAGGCCTTAAAAAAAGCGGTAGAAGAAGCGGCAGATCGGATTGATGAAAAGAAGAAGGAAAGGCAGATGATACAAAAGGGCATCCGCTCTATGGAGGAGAACCGGACTTATCTGTTTGAAAAGACAGTGAATGATCTGCTTTTAAACCAGGAAACCATTGGTGCAGGCACTACTCTGGAAACAGCAGTGTTTCAGAAGTTTCCTCTTCTAAACCGTTATGTGATGGTGATGATCATTCATATTGACGGAGACAGCTATGGCCAAAATTATTTTGAATGTAAAGACATTGATCTAATCCAGTTTTCTATCAAAAATGTATTTATGGAGCTTTCTTCCCCCTGCGGGAAGCTGATCGTAAGCAATCTTGGCAATAGTAACCAGCTTTACGGGTTGACCAGCCATGAAAATAAAAATCAGCTTCGCCTGGAAACAGAACGGCTCCTTACCATATTTTCCAATGTAATGCGTAAAAAGCTTCGTATTTCTCTTACAGTTGGTGTCAGCACAGCTCTTTTGGAAACAGTGAAAAACGGGGTGGAAGAGGCGAGAGAAAGTCTGACTCAAAGAGTTATTCATGGAAATTCCAATCTGTATTTTTATGAAGATATCAGGGTTTTGTCTGCAGACCAGTTTCCTGTATCGGAACTGAACATGATGCGCCGGTATATTGAACGTCATGATGCAGAGCATATTGAAGTGATGATACAGGATATATTTTCAGATGAGAACATAAAGAAATATAATACTTCTTATGTGCGGATTCTATGGACAAGAATTACAAACATGATATTAAGTCTATCGGCAACCATGGATCCGGATAAGATCGAAAAACTGGTGATGAAGCCGCAACTTATCGCTTCCTTTCACTCATTGGAGGATTTACGAAGGCATCTTTATCTGCTCATCATGGACTGTATGAATGCAGATGCCGACCCGGATGGCAATGCAAAAAACAAGGTGAAATTAAGCATTAAATACATCAGGGATAATTACAACAGGGATATTTCGGTCAATGAACTGGCTGAAAAGTATTCCTTAAGTCCCAATTACTATTCCACCATATTTAAGCGGGAGACCGGGCAGACGACCGTTAATTACATAAAGGAGCTGCGTTTAAATAAAGCCTGTGATTATCTGGTGAATTCGGGAAAAAGTATCGCTGATATATCCAAAGAGGTGGGCTATGAGGACAGCCAGTATTTCTTTCGTGTCTTTAAAAAGACCACTGGCCTGACTCCTTTAGAGTACCGCAAAGCCCACCGCAGATAAATGCGGATTAACAGCCTGGTACGATGACAGGTGCCACCGCCACCAGATTTTCAATGGCTGTATCGTTTTGATACAGCTTCGGAATGAGAACAGACCGGGGATTGGAATCCAAATACAGTTCATTTAACGGGATTTCCAATGACCGGCAGACCGGGAATTCTTTTATGACAGTTCCTGAGATACTGCGCAGGGAGAGGATATAACGGTCGCTGTCTGAGTGTATGAATCCCGGTTTTTTTGTCTCCCAGATGGAGAATAAGATTGTCTGCTTCTGGGAGTTATATTGAGATTCCAAAATCGGTCCCCTGGAAACCCAGGTTTTCTGATGTCTGATGGCATCTTCCAGTTCTTTTTCGATATTGCCGCCGTTCACTCCTTCTATGAAGGTGGCATACTGATTGTTCATGTCCCACCTGCCGTGTAAATCCATACCGCAGGTGGCGGACAGCGGAAACCCTTTTAATACAAGATCTTCCCACCACAAAAGAGCGGGTTCATTTACCTGGTGAAGGGGTTCCGGATTATTAAATATTTCGATGAAATCAAAGGAATAAAAATCTGTAATTGTCATATCAAAGCGGCAGCCTCTGGCAAATGGATGTCCATAGGAAAATGGATGGGCAACTCCAACCAGGGCTCCTTTTTCTTTCAGACTGTGAAACAAGAGCTCTGGTCGATGGTAATCTATGGATTCCCAGGAAAGATATTCTTTTAAATTCAGGCACAGGATGTGTCCGTAATAGGTGGTATACTCCATTCCAAAGATGGCGGAGATACTGCTTTTTTTCTGTTCCAGCAGCCCTTTGATTTTACTATGGCCAGAAATGGTATTATGGTCTGTGATTGCAAACCCATCTACAAGATTCTCCTCCATAAACTGGATCAGCTGGGTGGGGGTCAGTGTACCGTCTGATTCTGTGGTGTGATTGTGAAGTTCCAGTCGCTTATACATAGGCACCTCCATCTGGTGAAATATGCTTTTCCTGATTTCCTGCAGATAACTTCAGGCGGTAGTTTGTTCCGTCAAGAAGCACATTAAAGACTGCCAGAGTCACCTTAATTACTCCGGAAATTTGCTCCTGGGGGATGCAGCCGTCACTGGTGATATCCTCTGAGAAAACCATGTGTCTTGTAGTGAGCTGTTTGTGTACTCCTCCTATAAAAGTATCATTCATTGTAACAATGGTATGTATTTCAGTTTTCATTCCTCTCATGGCATCCATGAGCTCTTCATCTGAAGCATGTTCGTATTCAGTTCCACTGCAGGACTCTCTGATTTTTTTTCCCATTTCTTCTGTAATAGTCTGATAATGCTGTTTGTCAAAGGTAAATTCAATGTCCATAGCATCGTAAACTTTGTCCAGGCAGACAGTATAAGAGATCTGTCCTACGAAACCTTCGTTTAAAATCCCCCCTGTTTCATAGATTAATTCCATAAAAAACCTCCATTTTCTTCTGTGTTAAGCACACTATACTACTGCTTCAATCAGGAAGCAATACAGGTAGTTAAAGTCTAACAATTATCCACTAATAAGCGGAGAAATGTCCATTGTGGAGAAATGAATTTTCCGATATCCTTATATCAGAAACCAGGAAGGGAGTGTTTATAAGTGAAACTGGTTACATTTAATATCCGGTGCGATTATGATCAGGACAAAGAAAACAGCTTCTGTTTCCGTAAACCGCATATTTTACAAAAAATTCAAAAAGAGTCTCCCGACGTCATTTGCTTTCAGGAAGTTCTGCCTCATGTGGCGCTGTGGCTGAAAGAAAATTTAACGGATTATAACATTGTGGGATGCGGGAGAGGGAAAGGCTTAGAGGATGAGCAGACAGCAGTTGCCTATCGGAAAATGAAATTTGACCTGCTGGGAATGGAAGTTTTCTGGCTTTCAAATACGCCTGACATTTTTGGCTCCCGTTACGAAAATCAAAGCATATGTCCAAGAACCTGCACAAAGGTTTTACTGTGGAGTCTTGAGGAAAGAAAGCTGATTCGCATTTATAATACCCATTTGGATCATGAAGGCAGAAAAGCAAGGCAGGCAGCCCTCATGCAGATTCTGAAAACAGTTAAAGATGACCGGTGCCGCTGCGACGCCCCGGCTGTCATTACAGGAGATTTTAATGCCTGTCCGGATTCGCCGGAAATGGAAGTCATGAATACGGCTGTGGAATTTATTGATTTTACAGTAGGAACAGGTGGAACTTTTCATGATTATGGAAGGCAGAAGACAGAAAAGATCGACTATATTTTTGGGGACAGGAAGGTGATCTGCCAGGAAGTAACCATTTGGGATGAATCCTGGGACGGCGTTTATCTTTCCGATCATTACCCGGTTTGCGTAAGACTCAAATTTGCGGCAGAAGAAAAAGGAGAGAGTTAATATGTCCATAACAAAGAAATTGATCCGGTTCTGGCCTTTGTATCTCATGCTGGTACCCTGCATCATTTACTACATTCTAATCTGTTATGTTCCAATGGGAGGAGTCATACTTGCATTTAAGGACTATTCCTTCCGAAAGGGGATATGGGGAAGCCCCTGGGTTGGATTTCGCTATTTTCAAATGTTTTTTACCAGTTATGATTTCCCCCGATTGTTAAGAAACACCCTGATTGTAGGACTGATTAAATGTATTCTGGAATTTCCTTTTGCAATTATTCTTGCACTTTTGCTCAATGAGTTTAAGAATGAGAAATTCAAAAAGATCAGCCAGACCATTACGTATCTGCCCCACTTTTTATCCACAGTTATCATTGTTACCATGCTTCAGAGAATTCTTGCACCCAACATCGGTGTGTTAAACCAGTTTATCGGAAAGCTGGGAGGGGACCCTGGCACATTTTTCTTAATGGAACCGAAATATTTCTTTCAGCTGTTATTCTCTATGGATTTATGGAGAAATATCGGCTGGGATTCCATCATCTATCTGGCAGCAATCAGCGGCGTGGATTCGGCTCTTTATGAGGCGGCAAGTATTGACGGTTGCACCAGGTTAAAGAAGATCTGGCATATTACACTTCCGGGAATCCGGGGAACCATCGGTTTACTTTTTATAATGGGAGTTGGAGGACTTTTATCCAGCGGTTTTGAACAGATTTACTTACTGCGTACTCCCGGAAACATGGCGGTTGCGGATACACTTGATACCTTTGTTCTTATGATGGGGCTTATGAACGGCCAGTTCGGCTATGCAACAGCAGTGGGACTCATTCAGGGTATTGTAGGACTTATTCTGGTAATCCTATGCAACCGGTTATCAAAACGATTTACAGGAGTCAGTCTCTGGTAAATAAAAGAGGAAAGAGGAGGTATTTTTATGAGGAAAAGTATTGGAAAGCGGCTGCTAGCCGGATTTTTAGTGGTCGCAATGGGGGCAACAGGAGTGACGGGCTGCAGCTCAAAGGCAAATGAGGGAACAAAAGGAGGGGAAAGCGCATCATCAGCGGATAATTCGGGAAAACCGGATACCTGGATTGCGGACCGGACCATTACAGTACAGGCTTATGTGGATGACATCGGAAACAGCCTGCCAAAGGATCTCGCCAATACAGAGGTGATGAAGGAACTGACAAAGCGCACTGGTATTAAGCTTGACATCCAGTATACCCCCGGAGATAAGGATTCCAATGTTATGGCAGCACAGCTGGCATCAGGAACCATTCCGGATGTGATCTTCTCTTATATGGATGATTCCACAAGAAAAGAGTTCCCCATTCTTTTAAAGGCAGCAAAGGAAGGAATGTTTGCCGATGTATCCGGATTGTTAAAGGATACAAAAGTTTACAGCCATTACCTGGAAGATAAATATTTACCTGACGATTCAAGGAAAAATATCACGTTCCGCAAGGATTCTAATGGAGCTGCCTATATTCTTCCTTTATCCATTGATTCGGAAGACCGTTCCTTAATTTATGATCCTCAGACTGCATACAGAGGCGGTATGTACATTCAGAAATCAATCGCAGATAAGCTTGGGATTGATCCGTCTAAAATCAGAACACAGGATCAGTTCTATGATCTGTTAGTACAGATTAAAAACGGGAACTTTAAAGATGACAACGGCAATCCTGTTTTTCCTCTGGGACCGAAATACTGGGGAGGATCTCCGGATACGCTTCAATACATTGTGCCTGGCTTTGACTGGGGTGTCAGTGACGGCTATAATTTAAACAGCGACGGTGTTATCATGCATGAAGCAGATACGGATTACGTATTTGAGAAGATTAATTACTTAAGAAAGCTGCTTGCAGAGGGACTGATGAATCCAGAGTTCTTTACCATGGATGGAACCCGTGCGGAAGAAGTCTCCAGATCCCATAATTCCGCCATCATGGCAGATGTACACAACTATCAGGATATTGTTTATGCATCTGAAGACTGGGTTCCCCTTGGACCGTTAGATGACATTACCGGAAATAATGCAAAGGTAGTACATGGTAAGAAACAGAACGGCGTATGGGCTATTTCTGCAGATGCAAAGAAACCAGAAGAAATCTTAAAATTCTTTGATTATTTATCCACACCGGAAGGCCAGCTTCTCTGCCAGTATGGTGTAGAAGGAAAAAGTTATGAGATGAAGGATGGAAAGCCGGTCCTTACTGAAGAGGCATTAAAGAAAGTAAACGAAGGTGACAAGGATTATCTGGTTAATAACATTGGCGCCGGCTTTGGGTATACAGGCTGCGTATTCTTCAGCTTTGTACTGACTAATTTAGACAATATGAATAACTTTGGAGAAAACCGGCCGGGAGCCAATTCCAGCGACACCTTTAAACGGTCCGTTGAGGTGGCAAAGGATTATCCAATCACCTACAGACTGGTTCCAGGACTGAATGCAACCGGGTATTTATCAGCGGATTCTATGGCGGACGTAAAAGCCCAGATGTCTCTGCTCAACTATAAGGAAATGATCGTTCAGGCTGTTTATGCAGGAACAGATGAGGATGCAAAGAAGATTGTGGAATCCTTCCGCCAGCAGTTAAAGGCAGCAGGAAATGATAAATTTATAGAGTATTTAACACAGCTTTATAAAGAAGATCCTTCCGCTATCTGCTTTGACAAAAAATAAAACAAATGCTATGAGAAAGAAAGGGCAGGGTGTTCAGACATGAAAGCAAAAAGCGTTGTGAACAGACACAGTAAAATAAAATCAGGCAGATCGGATCAGATAATTCAGGTTTTAATCTATTGTGTGGTCATAGGACTATGTCTTGCCATCATTCTGCCCTGTTTCAATATTGTCGCTCTGTCTTTTAATGACGGAAAGGATGCGGCAAAAGGAGGTATTTATTTCTGGCCCAGATTTTTCACTCTGGATAACTATAAACAGGTATTTAAGGATGGAACCATAACTAAGGCCTATATGATTACCATATCCAGGACTGTGATCGGCACTGCAGCCAGTCTGGCGGTGACCTCCTTTGCCGCTTATGCCTTAAAAGAGAAAGAACTGCCGGGCAGAAAACTCCTTACCTTCCTGATTACCTTTACCATGCTGTTTAGCGGAGGGATGATTCCCACTTATATTCAGTACAATAAACTGGGACTGGTGGATCACTTTGGCGTTTATGTTGTTCCGGGTCTGGTAAGTGTCACCTACCTGCTGATGATGAGAACTTTTTTTGAAAGCATACCGGAAAGTCTGGAGGAGTCGGCGAAGCTTGATGGCTGTGGGTATTTCGGAATTTTCACCAGAATAGTTCTGCCTTTAAGCAAACCGGTGATTGCTGTAGTAGGTTTATATACAGCAGTGAATCATTGGAATGACTGGTTTTCCGGCGCATTCTACATGAGAAGCAGCCGGTTATGGCCGGTGCAGACGGTGTTACAGCAGATGCTGACCAGGGCGATGGCAAACAAAGAGATAACTTCGGTTGCCCAGGCAATTGCCCAGAATACCAATTCTGTCACCTCGGATTCTCTTAAGATGGCGGCGGTTGTAATAACAACAGTTCCCATTTTATGCTTGTATCCCTTTGTGCAGAAGTATTTTACAAAAGGAGCCATGATTGGAGCAGTAAAAGAGTAGATCAGGCTGACAGACGGAGGATTCAATGACAGGAAAAAAGTGGGATGTATTTATTTACGGAGATATAAATGTGGATGTAGTAATACCGGGAGTAGAGCAGTTTCCCGGTGCCGGTCAGGAGCATGTGGTAGAAGACATGAGTGTTTATCCGGGCGGCGGAGCAGCGCTTTTTTCACTGGGACTTGGAAAGCTGGGGTTAACCCCGGCTTTTCAGGGAAGTGTGGGAGCGGACTGCCATGGTGCATGGCTCCGTGAGGAACTTGCGCGCAATCACGTAGACTGTACCTTTTTACGTACCTCACAAAAAAATAAAACAGGAATATCCTTAAGTTTTACCAATGAAAAAGACCGTTCCTTCCTTACATACCGGGGAACCAACGAGGAATGGAATTTAGAGGAGATTGATTTCGAGGGAGTTAGGAGTGCGGGGCATATTCATCTGACTTCTTATGCCGGAAGCCGCAATCACAATCAGTTTCAAATGCTTCTGAAAAAGATCCGGGAAATCAGTTCAGCCACAGTGAGCTTTGATGTGGGCTGGGATGAAACAGGGGAGTGGTATGAGGGCATCTATGAATTGCTGCCCTTCATTGATATCCTTTTTATGAATGAGACGGAAGCCGTTCATTATACGAGAGGACTGAGTGCAAAAGAGGCTGCTGTGGAGTTTTCAAAGCAATGTGCCATGGCAGTAATCAAACTGGGAAAGAGCGGATCTATTGGTGCGAAAGACGGTGAAGTTTTCCTGTCCCGTCCCTACCTGGTAAAAGCAGTTGATACCACCGGAGCCGGTGATTCCTTTAATGCAGGCTTTGTTTACGGGTTTTTAAAAGGCAAAGACATGGAACAGTGTTTAAGGATTGCCAATGCCTGCGGTGCCATGTCAGTCACTGCATATGGGGGTAATACAGCCTTCCCGTCTAACGAGGAGCTGTATCATTTTTTGAAACAACAGGAAGAAAGGCAGGAAGATTAAATGAAAATCACAGTAATCGGGGGAGCAGGAGTAAGAACAGTCATTTTTATTAACGGTCTTCTCGATCGTTATAAGAAATTAAATATAGATGAAGTGGTGTTATATGACATTGACAGGGAAAAGCTGAAGATCATCAGCTGTTTGTGCCGCCATGTTGTGGCAAGACGGGGATTTGATCTAAGGGTCAGCACTTCTGAAGATGCGGTAAACGCAGTATCAGGGGCGGATTATATTGTAACCACAATCCGTGCAGGAGGAGATCATTCCAGAGTGATTGATGAGGAAATCGCCTTAAATGCCGGGGTGATTGGTCAGGAAACAACGGGAGCAGGAGGCTTTTCCATGGCTGTCCGTACCATTCCTGTTTTAATGGAATATTGCGAACTGATAAAAACCCATGCTCCTCATGCATGGATCTTTAATTTTACCAATCCTTCGGGGCTGGTGACACAGGCATTAAAAAGCGCAGGTTATGATCGGATCATAGGAATCTGCGATGCTCCCAGCAGCACAAAATACCGTATGGCAAAGCAGCTGGGTGTAACACAGGAGCAGCTTTCTGTGGAATTTTTCGGACTGAATCATTTGTCCTGGATCCAGAGTGTGAAAGTGGAGGGCAGGGAGATTTTACAGGAACTGCTGTCTGATGAATCATTTTTAAAGAGCGTACCGGAGTTTTGCATCTTTGATCCGGAGCTTTTAAAATTAATCGGATATCTGCCCAACGAATATCTTTATTATTATTACCACAGGGAAAGAGCTCTTAATAATATTAAGAAATCTGGTGAGACAAGAGGAAAAGCAATTGAGCTGGTAAACTGCAAGATGATGGAAGAATTAAAGCAGATGGATCTGGAAAAGGAACCGGAGGCAGCGCTTCAGGTGTTCCTTTACTACATGGCACTGCGGGAAGAATCTTACATGAGCATTGAAACCGGACACCATAAAAAAGAGACTATTAAAAAGGGTGAACTGGAAGTGCCGGATGGTATGGGATACGCAGGCGTTATGCTGGACTGTATCGAAGGTCTTCAAAACGAAGAAGGGCGTGAACTGGTATTATCTGTTGAAAATAATGGCTGTATTGAGGGACTTGAGGATCAGGATGTCATTGAGGTGACCTGCCGCGTATCAAAAGATGGAATTGTCCCTGTGCAAGTGGGGAAGGTTCCGGAGCATTGCTATTTACTCATCAGAATGATTAAAATGTATGAAAAACTCACTGCAGAAGCGGTTAAAAACCATTCAAAGGAGACTGCGGTCAAAGCTCTGACATTACATCCGCTGGTTAATTCCTATTCACTTGCAAAGAATCTGGTGGAGGAATACGACTCTGCTTACGGAGGGATTTTAGGAGGCTGCCATGCCATTTGATTTACACAACAGAGACCGGATCTGCCATCTCATTGAAGAACTGGCAGAGTTAAGATACAAAAATCTGCACAGCTTTGACCATATTTTCTGGTATGAGGACGACGGCGCGACCGGAAACAGAACGCCCTTGGGTGAACCAGTGGAAATTGAACAGGGCTATCGCTGGAAAGGCTGGGATCAGTATAACTGGCTTTGTACCAGACTAACTGTGCCAGCAGAGCTTATGGAGGAAGAGGTTGTCGGCATTTTTGATTTTGGCGTTCCGGAAGGAACCGGTAATAACAGCCATTTTGAAAGTCTTCTTTATTTAAATGGCAGACCATATCAGGGAGTGGACGGAAACCACAAAGAGGTCTTTTTTCAGGTAAAAGATAATGGACCTTTGCTGGATTTAAAGTTCCGCCTCTGGTCTGGTTTAAATGGAGGCGGAGTTCCAAAGGATATGGTTATGGAACTGGTTCGTGCTCAATACGGGGTGCTTGACCATGATACCGATGATTTCTATTTTCTGGCGAGAAATGTGCTGGAAACTTATGATATTTTAGACTCTGGTAACGAGTATAGAGAATGGATGCTGAATATGCTTGTAAAAGCCTTTGGTTTCGTTGACTATACAGAACCGGGTACGGAACGATTTTATGAAAGCATCAGGAAGGCATATGAATACTTAAACGGGAAGATGAAAGGACAGGGAAAACCGGACATACAGGTCAGTATGCTGGGACATACCCATATCGATGTGGCGTGGCTGTGGAGGCTTCGTCATACAAGAGAAAAGGCAGCCCGTTCCTTTTCTACGGTAAATCGGATGATGGATCGCTATGACCATTATCATTTTTTCCAGTCTCAGGCTCAGCTTTATGAATTTATCAAAGAGGATTATCCGGATATATATGGCTCCATTAAAAAGCGTGTTAAAGAAGGCAAATGGGAACCAGCCGGAGCCATGTGGGTGGAATGCGACTGTAACCTGGCAAGCGGTGAGTCCATTGTAAGACAGATCCTTGTGGGCAAAAATTTCTTTCAGGAAGAATTTGAATATGAGAGTGAATTCCTCTGGCTTCCGGATGTCTTTGGGTACTCCTGGGCGCTTCCTCAGATTCTCAAAAAGGCAGGAGTGGAGGCATTCATGACCACCAAGATCAGTTGGAATGATACCAACCGTCTGCCCTTTGACACCTTCCTTTGGAAGGGAATTGACGGGACGGAGATTACAGCTCATTTCGTCACCACGACCGATCAGGATTCCGATTCCTATACGTACAATGGAGATACCAGACCCTTCGCTGTCAAAGGGGTATGGGATAACTATAAAAATAAAGATTTAAACCGGGATCTTCTTATATCATATGGATATGGGGATGGCGGCGGCGGACCAAATCGTGATATGATAGAGACACTGAAACATTTAAATAAGATTCCCGGACTTCCCCAAGTACAGTTTGAGAGTGCAACGGAGTATTTCAGAAGGCTGAGAGAAAATGTAGAACGAAACGAAATGGAAGGAACCCTCCCGGTGTGGGATGGGGAACTTTATCTGGAGTTTCACAGAGGAACCTACACCTCCCAGGCATACAATAAGAAAATGAACCGGAAGATGGAATTTTACCTTCGGGATACAGAGATACGTTCTGTTCTGGCAAAAGAGTGGGGCGGTATTGCCTATGACAGAGACAGATTGCTGAAAGCCTGGAAAATCGTTCTCTGCCAGCAATTTCATGATATTTTACCGGGATCCTCCATCAGGGAAGTGTATGAGGACAGCCATGTAGAATATGAAAAAGCATGCCAGCTTCTTGCCGAGGTAGAAGATGAGATCAGCAAGGCACTGTATGAGGAAAAACCAGGAGTCTACACGGTATGGAACAACTCAAACTGGAAGCGAACCTCTGTTGTCAGAATATGTGAAACCTCAGACAGTGACTGCTTCCGGGATGAAAAGGGTCAGCTTTTTACCAGCTATACAAAGGATGGCGTATCACAGGTACTGGTTAAGGACATGGCTCCGTTCTCATTTGTGACCCTGTACCGGGAAACTGCTTCTTTGGAAGCGGGCGGTATGGATCAGGAATCCAGTCTGATTCATACAGATAATACCCGTCAGGTGGAAACCGGATTTTACCGGGTTGCCTGGAATGAGTGGGGGCAGCTGACGGAAATTTATGATAAAGAAGCAGGCAGGGATATTCTTTCAAAAGGGAAGAGGGGCAATGTCTTACAGGTGTTTGAAGACAAGCCAAGATGCTTTGACGCATGGGAACTGGAACCGACGTATGGAGATAAGATGGAAGAGATCAGGGATTTAAAGGAGGTTCGTACAGAAGTAAATCCGCTTGGTATCTGGATTACATTCTCCTGGGATTATCATAAATCCACAATCTCACAAACCATGTGTCTTTACCATGAAAAGAAAAGGATTGACTTTAAAACCAGCATCATATGGGAAGAGCGCCAGAAACTGTTAAAGACGGCATTTTCTGTAAACATCAGAAGTATTGACGCCAGATTTGATATTCAGTATGGGAATATCAGGCGCAGAATAACAAGAAATGACAGCTGGGAAGCCGCCAGATTTGAAGTGGTTGCCCATAAGTGGATGGATTTTTGTGAAACGGGATATGGAGTGGCGCTCTTAAACGATTGCAAGTATGGTCACGATATCTTTGAGGATACCATGCGCTTAACTTTGATTAAATCGGCAACTGATCCCGATTATGCCGCAGATTTAGGATTGCATGAATTTACCTACTCTCTCTATCCTCATAGGGAGGAGTGGTACGATTCCGGACTGGAACAGGAGTCCTTTGATTTAAATAATCCCATTACAGCAGTCTCTGGTGCACCAAAGATCACGGCAGGAAGTCTGTTTCATCTTGATAGTGACTATATTGCTGCAGACTGTATCAAACAGGCAGAGCATTCTCAGGATATCGTCTTACGGTTTCATGAATTTGCAGGTGCAAGAGTGAGCGCAGTACTGACAAGCGCACTCAACATCTCTTCCTGGTGCCAGTGTGATTTAATGGAACGGCCCACGGAAGAATTTAAAAGCGGACCGGTCAGCCTGGAATTTACGCCTTACGAGATAAAAACTATTTTAATCAGATTTAATTAATAACCATAGGACAGGAGGCAGTATGAAGCTGGAAGATAAACAGAGATTATTAAACCAAGCGGTGGAAGAGATTGCCGAAACTATTAAAAATAAGCTGCCTGTGAATGAGGATCTACTTCAGACTTTCGAAAAATGTTTTCAGACCACGGCCAAAACAACAGTCCGGTTTCTGGAAAATGAAGAAGTGTTTGTAATAACCGGAGACATTCATGCAATGTGGCTTCGGGATTCTTCCGCTCAGGTGATTCATTATCTGCCGTTTTTGAAGAAATACCCCATACTGGCAGAACTGGTACGGGGGCTGATAAAAAGGCAGTTCCGTTATATTCTCATCGATCCATATGCCAATGCGTTTAATGAGGAAGCAAACGGGAACTGCTGGGATGAGGATATTACTGACTCCACACCCTGGAACTGGGAAAGAAAATACGAAGTGGATTCCCTCTGTTATCCGGTATGGCTGCTTCATGAGTATTTTGAAATGACTGGAGATCAGGAGATATTTTCCAATGAGGTGAAGCAGGGGCTTTTGCAGATTGTTTCCTTATGGAAAAGAGAACAGAACCATGACAAAGACTCCACGTACCGCTTTGAACGAAGAAACTGCCCGCCTTCGGATACACTCCCGGAAGGCGGAAAAGGTACGCCTACGGCATATACAGGTATGACCTGGTCCGGCTTTCGCCCCAGTGATGATGCATGCAGATACGGTTATTTAATTCCTTCTAATATGTTTGCTTCAGTGGTACTAAAACATATAGAGGAGTATTCCACAAATATCTATCAGGATTTAGACCTTGGAGATTCTGCCCGTAGGCTTAGAAATGAAATAGAAGAGGGAATCCGCAAGTTTGGTATTATAAAAGACCCTGAATACGGGGATATTTATGCATATGAGACGGATGGATATGGAAATTACAACCTGATGGATGATGCCAATGTTCCCAGCCTTCTCTCCATTCCGTGGCTAAAGTATGAAACAGAAGAAAGTGAGATCTATGAGAATACAAGAAGATTTCTGTTAAGCAGCAGGAATCCGTACTATTTTAAAGGAGCATATGGACAGGGAGTGGGAAGTCCTCATACGCCGGACCGCTATATCTGGCATATCGCATTAATTATGGAAGGTCTGACGGAGAAGGATCCCATAAAAAGAGAAGCACTCCTGTCCCATATTTTAAATACCCGCGGAGGAACGAGAGTCATGCATGAAAGTTTCTTTTGTGACAATCCGTCCGAATATACCAGAGACTGGTTTGCGTGGGCCGATTCACTTTTTGCACTGTTCGTGATGAAGAACTACGGGGTGGAACTATGAAGAACTACACCTTTGATACGGTAATTGAACTGGAAGTGCTTAAAAACTATCTTTCCAGAGCGGCATCGGCAGCCTTTTTAATTCATACCAAAACACTGAGTGATGATTTAAGAGCCATTAAAAATCTGGGTATCAAGTTTCTTGGCAGGGCATCTGGTTACTGGTATCCGGATTCGGATGAAGAAAAGCATTTTGGAATGTCAGAGGAACTGGCGGAAAAGGTTCATGAAATTGATCCGGAGATCATTCTCCAGGCCTGTATTTTTGAGGCAGTTTACAGACCTGTAGATAGGATTCCCATTCCTGCCTGTGTTTTTGAGGCTTTTGGAATGACATCCGAAAACAGATGCTTTTCTTTTGAGCAGATGCGTTTTCCAAAGGCTCCGGAGGGGTTCTGGTGGGGAGAAGATGGTGCGCTTCCGGATATTACCCAGCTGGAGACGAGACTGTGGTTTTATTACCGTGCAGTACGGTATATCGAAGCGGGCTATGAAGCGCTTCACTTGGGCCAGATTCATTTATACACAGCAGATGACCGAGGAATGGTAAAAATGGGTGAATTAATGGAAATGATCCGGGTCTACGCCAGAAAACATGCCAGGAGACACCTGGTGTTGATGGATGCGCACAGCCATGGCATCAGCATAAGAGGAAAACTACTTCTGGATTATCACGCCATGCCTTACACCAGATATCCGGTGACAGACCGGGAGGGGGACAGACTGGTCTTAGTAAAGGAAGGGTTCAGTGAGGGTGGATTCAATCCCAATGGATTTGAATCAAGTTCCATGCCATATCTCATGGAGTATGATAACTGGGGAGGAAAGGTAATAAATGACTTTGCCAGTGTGACAAAAGAGGAACGGGCATGGAGTGACTGGTGGGGGTATGATCAGATTGGCTGGTTTGCCAATCAAACCCAAGATGCCCAGGGGAAATTTCTGGAATATACCGCTTTGTGGTCTGTTGTTAATCATGCTTTTTTTGAAATACCCTTCCGCCGCACATTAGATGCTGCAGCTGTACCCATGAAGCGGGGCGACAACGGCCAGATGGACGTTCAGGATTATTATCAGATCAATGAGAATAGTCCGGACTGCCCCATGGGATTTAGTCAGGAGGAGACCATAAAAAGGATATGGGAATCGGAGGAAGCCTTGAGAGAGGTGGAAACGAACCCGGAAAATTCCGCTGACTATGGTGCAAAACATGTTTACGATGAGGAGACCGGAATAAAACTTCCGGAGAGAGTAGTTGTTTATGGAAGCTTTCAGCCGTATGTGGGAGCGGTTGAAAATGATTCCAACAGCGAAGTTACCCGGATGTATTATATAGGAAACAACACCTATACACTCAGCGTTGTGATTCCCTTTGCGGGAGAATATGATTATGCGGTTTCTACTTATGGAACGTTATCTTCTACATACAGCCATGACACTTATCCCAGAAGCGGGTCTTCGAATAAAGGATATTTTACCGTATTAAATGATAATACTGTAGTCCGGTTTATTTTTCATTTTATGAATCATACTGTTACCATAAGGCAGTGGCATTATAATCTTCTGCTAAAGCCGGAATCACAATAATGTGAATCAAAACTGGCATACAATCAGGTCTATTACGTATAAAGAGCCTTCCAATGACATATCTGCCATTGGAGGGCTTTTGATGATTCAATGTGTTAAAACGTTTGTATTACTAAGGAAACAGCACAATATCCCAGTAATGCTGCTAAAATAATAGTTACAATTTTCGTGTGCTTTACAATGAATATCTGAAATACTGCACCAAATACAGTCCAGCATACTGTACAAAAAAAGGAAGCGAAAGAAAGTAAAATACAAAACAGGATTAAAATCAAAGGTGATTGATATTGTGGCAGAATAAAGGTTGAAAAAGCAGTTATCCCATATATAATCGTATTGGGATTTAAAAATTGCAAAACAACACCTTGCAAAAATAAATTACCACTGTCTTTATGGCACTTGTTTTCTCCGGCAGGCTTGCTTAGGAGTGTTTTCCAGGCTAACCACAATATATAAGCGGCACCAACCCAAACCATGATCTGCTGAAAGGCAGGGAAAATATAAAATATAATCCTGCTAAAAAGGCTGCTTACGGATAATACAAGGAACGCTCCCACAGTTACGCCCAAATTAAACAGAATACTTTTTTTCATTCCGTACTTCCCCGCGTTGGACATTGATATGATTGCATTTGGCCCTGGGGAAATATTTGATACAAAAACATATGATAAAAATTGCAGTAGATTTGCCATGATAAACGTTCCTCTCTTTACTTTGAAATTACAGAATGATATACTGTATATCATACAATCTGTGTATTATACTGTCTGTGCAGGATAATGCTATCATATATGCAGTATACTGTCAACTACAGGGAGGTGTTTTTTTGGATGATCTTAGCCGTGTAATTTCTGAAAACCTGAAGAGAGTAAGAGAAGAAAAAAAGCTGAGCCTTGATACAGTGGCAAAGCTTTCGGGCGTTAGTAAAAGTATGCTGGGTCAAATTGAACGTTGTGAAGTAAACCCAACCGTATCAACGATGTGGAAAATTGCCAATGGTCTAAAAGTATCTTTTTCACAATTGATCAATCAAGTGGAAACGAATATCGAATTGATAGACATTAACAGTCATGAACCATTGCTTGAGGATGAAGGGAGGGTGAAGATTTACCCGACGTTTTCTTTTGACAGCACTCGTCGGTTTGAAATATATTCTTTGGAATTTCAAACCAATGGGTATTTATCAACAGAGCCCCATTTACAAGGGACACAAGAGTTTTTAACCGTATTTAGCGGGGAAGTGACAGTCACTGTAGGCGAAAAAAGTTTTGTTGTCAATGCAGGAAAAGCTATACGTTTCAAAGCCGACGAGTTCCATAGTTATGAAAATACAGGAGGGGAAAATTGTAAGCTTAATCTGGTTATTTTCTATCCGGATTAGATTTTTTTGGGGGGATCGGACAGTGAAATTCCCACTTAAAGTTATAAAAAAGTTACGGCAAAACGTAGCAAAAATCAGCATAAAATCAGTTTGTAATGGAAAAAAGTAATCACCCCAGCCCTGTATCGCAGCAGTGCCTGGGGTGATTTCGATTTTTGTCGGATTATGGAAAATATTGGAAAATGTCCGTAAACCCCAGTAAATAAGCCAAATTAAATTGAAAATTAATCGAAATTATCCTTGCGTTTTTGAACCAAATGTACTAGAATTAGAGTACAAGTGGTGGAAAGTGGTACGAAGTGGTAGGAAATGGAGGAAAAGTGGTCTGATTTTCCCAAACCGAAGTACAAGCAGGTGATTAGTATGTTCATGGGCGAATACAATCATACGGTCGATGCGAAGGGACGTCTTATTGTCCCATCCAAATTCAGAGAGCAGCTAGGAGAAGAATTCGTCGTGACGAAGGGCTTGGACGGCTGTTTATTTGTGTATGACAATGATGAGTGGAGAGCCCTGGAAGAAAAATTAAAAAGCCTGCCGCTGACTAACACCAATGCCAGAAAGTTTTCCAGATTTTTTCTGGCAGGAGCCAGTTCCTGTGAAGTGGACAAGCAGGGAAGAATTCTGCTTCCGGCGGTATTAAGAGAACACGCCGGAATCGATAAAGACGCAGTATTAGTAGGAGTTGGAAGCAGGATTGAGATCTGGAGCAAGGATGCATGGATGGCAGCCAATACCTATGATGATATGGAAGAAATCGCGGAAGCTATGGAAGGACTAGGTATATGATGTTTGAACACAAATCGGTGCTGCTTTATGAAACCATCGACAGCCTGAATATAAAACCAGACGGGATTTATGTTGATGGAACCTTAGGAGGCGGAGGACATGCTTTAGAAGTATGCAGGCGCCTTGGGGAACACGGAAGATTAATCGGAATTGACCAGGATGCGGATGCCATTGCTGCTGCAACTGAGCGGCTGAAAGAATATAAAGATAAGGTAACCGTAGTCAGAAGCAATTACGAAAATATACATGGAGTTTTAACGGAACTTGGAATCGATAAAGTGGATGGGATTTATCTGGATCTTGGAGTTTCCTCCTATCAGCTGGACATGCCGGAGAGAGGGTTTACCTACCGGGAAGAGGATGCTCCTCTTGATATGAGAATGGACCAGAGAAATCCGCAGACAGCCGCCGATATTATCAATCAGTACAGCGAATTTGATTTATATCGGATTATACGGGATTACGGAGAAGATAAATTTGCAAAGAATATTGCAAAACACATTGTAAGAGCCAGGGCTGTAAAGCCAATTGAAACAACGGGAGAATTGTCAGAGATCATTAAAAACGCAATTCCTGCAAAGATAAGAGCCGTAGGGGGGCACCCTTCTAAGCGAACCTTTCAGGCAATCAGAATTGAACTCAATCATGAGCTTGATGTGTTGAAAAATTCTCTTGATACCATGATCGGACTTTTAAATCCCGGAGGAAGGCTTTCCATCATTACCTTCCACTCACTGGAAGACCGAATTGTAAAGACCAGATTTAAGGATAATGAAGATCCATGTATCTGTCCGCCTAACTTTCCGGTCTGCGTATGCGGAAGAAAAAGTATGGGTAAAGTCATCACAAGAAAGCCCATTTTACCATCAGAAGAAGAATTATCAGAAAACAAACGCTCAAAGAGTTCAAAGCTTCGCGTGTTTGAACGAATCTAAAAAGGGAGGAAAAGAAGAGTGGCTGCAAGAAGAAATGTGCATTCCTATCGGAACTCTGCCTATGTGCAGGGGAATACGGTTCGTAAAACCATGCCGGTCAGCAGACCGGTTTCTACACCGGATGAGATTCGCCGTCCCGTGCCCCATCATGTAAGACGGAACCGCGAGAAAGCATTACAGATGGATTTGCCTTATGTAATTATGCTGACGATTGCTGCAGTCATTACCCTTTGTTTGTGTGTGAATTATTTGCATTTACAGTCCTCAATTACAACCAGCATTCATGAAATTGAAACCAAGGAAGTACAGCTGGAGAAACTGAAAACCGAAAACGATGCATTGGAAATGAGCATTAACACTTCCGTTGATCTTGATCATGTGTATAAAGTTGCCACTGAGGAACTGGGTATGGTCTACGCCAATAAAGATCAGATCCTTCACTATGATAAAACGGAAAGTGAGTATGTAAGGCAGAATGAGGACATTCCGAAACAATAATAAAAACAGGAGCAAAAGAAATAAAGTATTTCCTCGTTATATGCAGGAAAAGCTGGCGATTACGGTTTTGGTGATAACGCTGGCTTTGTTTGCATTGGTCATGGTTCTTTATAATATGATGACGAAGAAAAAAGAAGATTATAACCAGATTGTACTGTCCCAGCAGGAGTATGACAGCAGAGTGATTCCTTTTAAGAGGGGGGACGTACTGGACCGAAACGGAACATATCTGGCCACCAGTGAAAAAGTATATAATCTAATCCTTGATCCAAAGCAGATCATGAGTGATCCGGAGGCTTATCTGGAACCAACCATCAATGCATTAACAGAATGCTTTGGATATGACAAGACTGAAATCACCAATCTCATTCAGGAGAAAAAGGACAAGCAGTATATCCGCTATGCGAAGCAGCTGACTTATGATGACAAGGATAAATATGAGAAGTACAAAACTGAAAAGGCAGAGGAATTGAAAAAAGCCAGAAAAGATATAAAGGGAATCTGGTTTGAAGATGAGTATAAGCGTGTATACCCTTATAATTCCCTTGCAAGTAAGCTGGTCGGTTTCGCCAACGGGGACGGTATGGCTGGAACCGGAGGCATTGAACAGTTTTACAATACCACTCTCATGGGAGTCAACGGAAGAGAATATGGCTATTTAAATGATGATTCTAATTTAGAGAGGGTAATAAAACCGGCTTCGAACGGTAATACAGTTGTATCTACAATAGATGTCAATGTACAAAAGATCGTGGAAAAATACATAGCTGAGTGGGAAGCGCAGACCGGAAGTAAGCGGGTCGGTGTGGTTGTAATGGATCCCAATAACGGGGAAGTTCTTGCCATGTCAGATGACAAGACCTTTGATTTAAATAATCCCCGTGATCTGCGGCCTGAGTTTACGACAGATGTACTCAGACAGCTGGGGATAAAAGAAGCCATGGATGATTATAAAAGGAAGAATAAGGATGCCCAGCCTCTCACACCGGAGACAGTATCCCAGCACTATTCCGATGAACAGATCATATCTCTTGGCACTCAGGTAGCGTGGAATCAGACCTGGCGTAATTTCTGCATCAGTGACGGTTATGAGCCAGGATCTACAGAAAAAATATTTACGGTCTCTGCAGCATTAGAGGAAGGCGCCATAACAGGAAAAGAAACTTATGAATGCAATAAGTTTCTGGAAGTAGGCGGACATAAGATCAACTGTGTCAGCAAATACGGACACGGACTCATTACGGTAGAAGAAGGTCTTATGAAGTCCTGCAACGTAGTTATGATGCGGATTGCCCAGCAGATGGGAAAAGAGAAATTCTATAAATACCAGCAGATCTTTGGATTCGGTTCAAAGACCGGTATCGATCTGCCAGGAGAGGCGGATAATAAAACCGTTATGTATACGGCAGATACCGCAGGTCCTACGGATCTTGCAACCAACTCCTTCGGACAGAACTTTAACTGTACCATGATTCAGATGGC
>SVDS01000010.1:0-45113 GCA_015057715.1 Paenibacillaceae bacterium | reverse complement strand
ATGGAGCAGCTTATGAATTCGAATAAAACACATCACAGAGAGAAAATAGCCCTCCTGTTTTTCCTGTTGTTTCTTGCCATGACAGGATTAATGGGACGGCTTATTTTTCTAATGGTCTTTCGCTCTGAGCACTACAGCGCCATGGCCTCTGATCTTCATGAGAGAGAGAGGACCATTAAAGCTGCAAGAGGCAATATTATTGACGCCAGTGGGACTGTCATTGCTACAAACCGCACCGTCTGCACCATATCGGTCATCCACAATCAGGTAAAAAAACCGGATGAGGTGGTTGCGGTTCTGTCTAAGGAATTAGGGCTGAATGAAGATGAGATCCGTAAGAAAGTTGAAAAGTACAGTTCCAGGGAAATTATTAAGACAAATGTAGACAAGGCTATGGGAGACCAGATCAGGTCCTATCATCTGGCAGGAGTCAAGGTAGATGAAGATTACAAACGGTATTACCCTTACGATACCCTTGCATCCACCGTACTTGGATTTACAGGAGGAGACAACCAGGGAATCATTGGCCTGGAGGTGAAATACGAGCAGTACTTAAAAGGACTGAACGGTAAGATTTTAACCATGTCAGACGCAGCAGGGATTGAAATTGAAAATGAGGCAGAAGACCGAATAGAACCAATTGCAGGACAGGATCTGCATATCAGTCTGGATGTAAATATACAGCGCTACTGTGAGCAGGCGGCCTACCAGGTAATGGAGAAAAAAGGTGCAAAGCGAGTGTCCATCATTATAATGAATCCTCAAAACGGAGAAATTATGGCAATGGTTAATACACCTGAATTTAACTTAAATGATCCGTTTACACTAAATACCACAACAGAAGTTCCTACAAATGAGAAAGAAAAGCAGGATCTGTTAAATAAGATGTGGAGAAATCCCTGCATCAACGACACTTACGAGCCAGGATCTACTTTTAAGATTGTAACAGCTGCAGCCGGACTTGAGGCTGGAGTTGTAAAGCTTACGGATCAGTTTTCCTGTCCCGGATTCCGGGTAGTAGAGGACAGAAAAATCAGATGCCATAAAGTGGGCGGTCATGGATCAGAAACCTTCCTTCAGGGCATGATGAATTCCTGCAACCCTGTACTCATCGATGTGGGGCAGAGGCTTGGAGTGGATAATTACTACAAATATTTTGAACAGTTTGGCCTGAAAGGAAAAACCGGAATTGATTTGCCTGGCGAGGCCTCCACGATCATGCATAAGAAAGAAGATATGGGACTAGTAGAACTGGCAACCGTATCCTTTGGACAGTCATTTCAGATCACCCCCATGCAGTTAATTACAACGGCTTCATCTATTGTAAATGGAGGAAACCGCATTACTCCTCATTTTGGCGTGAGTACAGTAAGTTCGGACGGAAAATCCGTGCATACTTTTGACTATCCGGTAAAGGAGGGAATTGTATCAAAAGAAACCAGTGAAACCATGCGTTATATATTGGAGCAGGTTGTTTCCGAGGGAAGCGGGAAAAAAGCAAAGATTGAAGGATACCGGATCGGAGGAAAAACTGCCACCTCTGAAAAACTTCCGCGAAGTTTAAAAAAGTATATTTCATCCTTTGTAGGATTTGCTCCCGCTGATAATCCCAAAGTAATTGCCCTTATCACCATTGATGAACCACAGGGTATTTACTATGGCGGAACCATTGCCGCACCAGTGATTGCTGACATTTTTAAGAACATTTTTCCTTATCTGGGAATAGAGCCAGAAGAGGAAAAAACTGTTTCTACGTTTCGAATCAGTGGTTGATTATTCGGGCAAAAAGACGTATACTACTAACTGTGTACTTTTGACATACAAATACATAAATGATTGAGGTGTGACATGATTAACGAAACGATTTTGGCAATCATCATAGCTTTTGCCATCAGCGCAATGCTGTGTCCCATAGTAATTCCGTTTCTGCACAAATTAAAATTTGGTCAGGAGGTCCGCAAGGAAGGGCCGGAAAGCCATTTGAAAAAACAGGGAACTCCCACCATGGGCGGACTGATTATTCTAACCAGTATTATCATTACGTCTCTGTTTTACGTAAAAGATTATCCAAAGATTATCCCGGTGCTGTTTGTGACGGTGGGATTTGGTATCGTTGGCTTTCTTGATGATTACATTAAAATCGTAATGAAACGATCAGAAGGATTAACCCCTGTACAGAAGATGGCAGGTCAGCTTCTCATTACAGGAATTTTTGCTTTCTATCTGCTTCATTCCAAAGATGTGGGAACTGAAATGCTGGTTCCATTTACAGGCGGATTTAAGAACGGTATCTTTTTGAATTTTGGTATCTTATTTGTACCGGCAGTCTTTTTCATTGTAATTGGAACAGACAATGGTGTTAATTTTACAGATGGTCTTGACGGTTTGTGTACCAGTGTCACCATACTGGTCGCAACATTTTTAACAGTAGTAGCAATCGGGGAAAGAACAGGAATCAGTCCCATTACCGGTGCGGTAGTGGGAAGCCTTTTAGGATTTCTCCTTTTTAATGTTTACCCTGCCCGGGTATTTATGGGGGATACAGGTTCGCTGGGGTTGGGAGGCTTTGTGGCCTCCAGCGCTTTTATGATGCAGATGCCGATTTTTATCGCTATCATCGGATTTATCTATCTGCTTGAGGTATTATCGGTCATTATTCAGGTGACATATTTTAAAAGAACGGGCGGAAAACGATTTTTCAAAATGGCTCCCATCCACCATCATTTCGAGCTTTGCGGATGGTCTGAAACAAGGGTGGTTGCAGTATTTGCCATAATTACAGCAGTTCTTTGCCTGCTGGCATATCTTGGATTATAGGAGAGAAACCATATGAGTCAGAAAATTTTAGTTGCAGGAAGTGGAAAAAGTGGGATCGCCGCCTCCAGGATGATTTTAAAAACCGGCGATGAAGCTGTTTTATATGACAGCAATGATGCTTTAAAAAAGGATGAGCTGTTAAGCCAGTTTGGTGAAACAGATAAAATCTCTGTAATTCTTGGAGAACTGAAAAAAGAAGATTTAAAAGATATATCAATTTGTGTGATCAGTCCGGGCATCCCACTTGATGCACCGTTTGTATCAGTTTTAAAGGAAGCGGATATTCCTGTCTGGAGTGAGATACAGCTGGCATATCATCATGCAAAAGGGAAGCTGGCTGCTATTACGGGAACCAACGGAAAGACCACTACCACGGCACTGACAGGCGAGATCATGAAAGCATTTTATGAACATGTCTATGTGGTGGGAAATATTGGAATTCCTTACACCCAGGAGGCGCTGAAAACCACGGAAGATTCCGTTACGGTAGCGGAGGTCAGCAGCTTTCAGTTAGAAACCATCACTGATTTCCACCCGGATGTCAGCGCGATTTTAAACATAACGCCAGATCATTTAAACCGTCATAAAACCATGGAATGCTACATAAAAGTGAAAGAAAGCATCACCGTAAACCAGACAGAAAAGGATTGCTGTGTTTTAAACTATGATGACCTTGTGTTGCGGGAGTTCGGAGAGTCCATGAAACCCCGTGCAATCTATTTCAGCAGCAGGAATTCTCTGGCTGAGGGCTATTGTATTGATGGAGATGTCATTATACGCAATCACAGGGGAAATCGGGAAGAAATTGTAAATATTAACGAATTAAATCTTCTGGGGCGCCATAACCATGAGAATGTGATGGCCGCCATTGCCATAGCTTCCGAACTGAATGTTCCGATGGAAGTAATTAAAAAGGCTGTCTGTGAGTTTCAGGCAGTGGAACACAGAATTGAGTTTGTCGCTGAGAAAGCAGGAGTGAAGTATTACAATGATTCCAAGGGGACCAATCCCGATGCGGCAATCCAGGCAGTGAAAGCCATGCCCGGGCCCACCATTTTAATAGCAGGCGGATATGACAAAAATTCCGAATACGATGAGTGGATTGAATCCTTTGACGGAAAAGTGAAACATATGGTGCTTCTTGGCCAGACCAGGGAGAAAATCGCGGAATGCGCGGCTAAACATGGCTTTACCAACGTGATGTATGCGGAGGATATGCAGGAAGCAGTAAAAGTCTGTGCCTCCTATGCAAACAAAGGAGATTACGTACTGCTCTCACCTGCTTGCGCAAGCTGGGGAATGTTTCGTTGTTATGAAGAGCGGGGAGAGATTTTTAAAGAATGTGTCCGCAGTCTTTAAGCTGAACGGGCATTGGAATTTGAATGGCGAGGAGGAATGGTATGGCGGAAAAAAGGCCAGTAGTGAAAAAAAACAGGCCGCGCCGTTTTTATGACTACAGTCTGCTGTTCACGGTAATATTTCTGTCTGTTTTCGGTTTGATTATGATATATAGCTCCAGCTCTTATGCCGCTCAGTTAAAGTTTGGCAATGCCTCATTTTTTATGATGAAGCAGGCAAAGATCGCTTTGGGCGGATTTATCCTGATGATCATTATTTCGAAGATGGATTACCACTGGTATGGGAAATTTGCGGTGTTTGCCTACGTGCTTTCTTATATTTTGATGATCGCCGTCTCTCTGTTTGGTAAAAAATTTAACGGAAAGCGAAGATGGCTGGGAGTAGGAAGCCTGACGTTTCAGCCTACGGAGTTTGTAAAAATAGCTCTCATTGTTATGCTGGCTGTCATGATAGTACAGATGGGCAAAAACATCAACACGAAGAATGGTGTGGTGCTGATCATAGTAACAACCCTGCCTATTGCAGGAATTGTTGCTGCAAACAACTTAAGCTCCGGTATCATCATTGTGGGAATTGCGTTTGTCATGCTGTTTGTGGCGTGTAAAAAGAAATGGCCGTTTTTTGCCTGCGGATTTGCAGGAGTAGGGCTTTTGGCGTTTGCCGGCCCCATTGCCACGGTTCTTGAGAAATTAAACATTCTTCATGATTATCAGCTGGGAAGAATCCTTGTCTGGCTGGAACCGGAGGCTTATCCTTCTACGGGAGGGTATCAGGTGTTGCAGGGACTTTATGCCATTGGCTCCGGGGGCCTGGTAGGAAGAGGCCTGGGAGAGAGCATACAGAAGATGGGATTTGTGCCTGAGGCACAAAATGATATGATTTTTTCCATAATCTGTGAGGAACTTGGACTTTTTGGGGCGGTATCCGTAATACTTATTTTTCTTTTCATGATATACCGTTTCATGCTGATTGCAGATAATGCACCGGATCTGTTCGGCGCACTTTTAGTGGTAGGTGTTATGGGACACATAGCCATACAGGTTATCCTAAACATCGCTGTTGTAACCAATACCATACCCAATACCGGAATCACACTGCCCTTTATCAGTTACGGGGGAACCTCGGTCCTGTTTCTTATGGCTGAAATGGGCATGGTTTTAAGTGTTTCCAATCAGATTAAACTGGAAAAATAGCTGGATATGAAACCATTCTCTCACTTATAACATAGGATAGTATATAAGAAACCATGGGAGGTACCGGTTTGTCAGTCATACAGGTCCAGGGGTTACGATCCTTAAAAGGTGAGATAAAAATTCAGGGTTCCAAAAATGCTGTTCTGCCGATAATGGCAGCGGCGGTTCTCCATAAAGGTACTACAGTGATTCATAATGTCCCCAGGATACAGGATGTGTTCTGTATGCTGGGGATACTTGAGCGTATCGGGTGTATTTACAGTCTTGACGGACATACGCTGACCATTGATGCTTCTGACATCAAATGTGCAGAGATTCCGGAAGAGTATATAAAGAGCATGCGTTCTTCTATTATATTATCAGGTCCCCTGTTAGGGAGGCTGGGTGATGCAGTTACCAGCTTTCCCGGAGGCTGCTCCATCGGGCAGAGACCCATCGACCTGCATCTGGCTGCATTCCGCACCCTTGGCGCAGTGATAGAGGAAAAGGATGAGAAACTGTGTGCATCTGCGAAGACACTTGTGGGCGCCGATATTTACTTTCCGTTTCCCAGTGTGGGAGCTACGGAGAATGCCCTGATGGCAGCTGTCTATGCGAAAGGAATCACTGTCATACATGGAGCAGCAAAAGAACCGGAGATCACTTCTCTCTGTGAATTCCTAAACAACATGGGAGCAATTATTCACGGGGCTGGAACCTCCAGGCTTGCTGTGACCGGGGTGACAGGTTTACACGATTCTGAATTTATTGTCGCAGGAGACCGGATTGTGGCAGGTACTTATTTAACGGCAGTGATGGCAGCGGAAGGAAATGTACTGCTGGATGGAATCCGTCCGGGTCATCTGACTGCAGCTCTCTCTCTGGCGGAACGGATGGGAGCTGAATTAAAGCTTTATAAAAATCAGCTGGAGGTTTCCATGAGAGGCCGTCCTGACTGTGTGAATGTTGTAACCGAACCTTACCCGGGTTTTCCAACCGATCTTCAATCTCAGGTGATGGCAGTGATGGCATCGGGATCCGGCTGGGGAAGAGTGGAGGAAACGATTTTTGAAGGCAGGTTCGGAGCAGCAAATGAGCTTAAGAAACTGGGGGCAGATATCGTCATAGAGGGCAAACGGGCCATTGTACACGGACTGTATCCTCTAAAAGGAAACTGTGTAACTGCCCCTGATCTAAGAGGCGGAGCTGCCCTTGTGGTAGCTGGGCTTGCAGGCGAAGGCGTGACGGAGATTTCTGAATGCCACCATATCGAACGGGGGTATGAGGACATTTGCCGGGATTTAAGCAGTCTTGGAGCTGCAATCAGAGGTAAGGAATGAGAAACTTCAAAAAAAGCAGAAGAAAAATGATCGTTGCAATCATAACAGTATTCCTTCTGGCCGGGTCGGCAGCTTTTTTGTCACTGCAAATCAGAAACATTACTGTAACCGGCAACAAGAAATATACTTCAGATCAGATCATAGACTTATTATTTAAAGATGGCTGGGACCGGAATGCGATTACCTGTTTTTATAAGGACCGTTTTCGGGAACACGAACAGATTCCTTTCGTGGAAGATTACAAAATCGTATTCCTGAGCCCAGTCAGCATAGAAGTGATTGTATATGAAAAATCCGTGGTTGGTTATGTTTCCTATATGGGCAGCTATATGTATTTTGATAAAGACGGGATTATTGTGGAAAGTTCCAGCGGAAAACTGACAGGAATTCCATGGATTACGGGGCTTAAGTATGGGCATATCGCTCTGCACCAGCCCCTCCCCGTGGAGGATTCAAAAGTATTTGGCCAGATCTTAACACTTACCCAGCTTTTATCAACCCATAAAATCCCAGTGGATGAGATCCGTTATGATTCCAGCGGGAATGCAACTCTTGTTATGGGCACCATCAAAGTGTACCTTGGAAGCAATGACCAGATGAACGGAAAGATCTCCGAACTGAATGATCAGCTTCCGGTTTTAGGCGGTCTGGCTGGCACTCTGTATCTGGATACATATGACGAGGCGGAAACTGTCACTTCTTATCGGTTTGTGAAGGATAAGTGAATTTACATAATTTGTCTGGAATTTTGTTAAAAAAATGGTTGATATTTTTTACAAAATAAAATATTATATTAAATAGGTTTATACAGTAAGCTGTATATGGTTAAAGGAGGATATAATCTTGTTAGAGATTAAAATAAATGAGGCGGATAACGCTGCTAGAATTCTGGTAATCGGTGTAGGCGGTGCCGGAAACAATGCAGTGAACCGCATGATTGATGAGAATATAGCTGGTGTGGAATTTTTTGGAATCAATACGGACAAGCAGGCATTGCAGTTTTGCAAGGCTCCAACAGCTATGCAGATCGGCGAGAAACTGACCAAGGGACTTGGCGCAGGTGCAAAACCTGAAATTGGCGAAAAGGCAGCGGAAGAGAATGCGGACGAGCTGGCTCAGGTCATGAAGGGTGCCGATATGGTATTCGTTACATGCGGTATGGGAGGCGGAACAGGAACTGGTGCAGCCCCTGTTGTAGCTAAGATTGCGAAAGATATGGGAATCTTAACTGTTGGTGTTGTTACAAAGCCATTCCGTTTTGAAGCTAAAACACGTATGTCCAATGCTGTGAATGGTATTGAACGTTTAAAAGAAAGTGTTGATACACTGATTGTAATCCCTAACGACCGTCTTCTTGAAATTGTGGACAGGCGTACCACCATGCCTGATGCTTTAAAGAAAGCGGATGAAGTACTTCAGCAGGCAGTTCAGGGTATTACGGATTTAATTAATGTACCAGGGCTGATTAACCTGGATTTTGCTGATGTTCAGACCGTTATGACTGACAAAGGCATTGCTCATATTGGTATCGGTCACGCAAAGGGCGATGAGAAGGCTTTAGAAGCAGTGAAACAGGCAGTTTCCAGTCCGCTTCTTGAGACAACCATTGAAGGAGCAACTCATGTAATCATTAATATTTCCGGAGATATCAGCCTGATTGAAGCCAATGAGGCAGCAAGCTATGTTCAGGAGATGGCAGGAGATGATGCCAATATTATTTTTGGTGCCATGTATGATGAGAATGCACAGGATGAAGCAAGCATTACAGTGATTGCAACCGGACTTGATATGCAGCATGAAACACCGGTAGCCAAGGTTATGACTAACTTCTCCAATCCAAACTATAAGCAGCCCAAAGCAGCACCACAGGCAGCAAGCCAGGAAGCAGCAGCTACAACTGCAGCAAATCCTGCATACAATCAGAACTTTAACCAGAATTATAGCAATACCAACAACTATTCCGGACAGCCTTATCCCAATAACCAGAATGCCGGAAATTACAGCAATCCTAATTATAACAATCCAAATTATAATAAACAGCCTAATTACGGACAGGGAACTCCCCAGACTGCACCACAGGGGAATAGCCAGCCTTACCGTCCGACTGTGAACAAAGAAGTACAGATTAATATTCCTGACTTTTTAAGAAATAAAAGATAATAGATACATAGCAGGCAGGTTCTCATGAACCTGCCTCTTTTTGAAAGGAGCGCCTTATGTTAAAAGAGGATAAAGACTGGGAATTATCAGAAGATTATTATACGGGGCAGGACAGTGAGAAAAAGCTTTCTTTGGAGGATTTCATTACGGAGCAGGATTTAGATCGGAATTCACTTAATATTTCTCCACAGTCTGACGAACTACTTAAAAAGACAATTGAAGACGTGCATCAGGTTCTGGCACTTGCGAAAGATGGAATGAGCATTGAAAAAATCGCTGAATTAACAGGTTTGGATGAAAAATACGTTTATGACATTCAGGTTTGCGCACAGGGCTTCAGGGAGGATGACGAGATCGCAGTGGCTCATTTGGTTCTGGGTTAAATTAGGGGGAAACAAAAGATGATGAGAAAGATTTGTCCGGTTTGTGATCTGCCGGTGAATGAGATCAATTACTGTCCCAGATGCAGGCGTGTTGTTAAAAAGCCTGTTTACTGGAATACAGACTATTTATTAAATGAGAAGAGAAGCGACACAGTAATTCCGGTAAGTCAGCCGTCTGTCGCCAAGGCGTCGTCAATTCAACCGACTGTCCATACTCCATTGCCTGGAAAGGGCCGATCCAATGTACTGCTGTTTGCTGTGATTCTGTTTATTGTGATCACGACTCTGGCCAGTGTGATTATCAGCTGTGCGGTAAATGCCACCTCTTTGGAAAGCAAGTATGATACAGCAGTGGGATATGATGACTATGGATATCGGGATTTAAATGAAGCGGAGATAATAGCCGCAGGAGAGCATTGCAGCGGATTCGATCACTTTGATACGGACGGAAAAGGGATTTCCAGGTCTGTGGTCCAGTTTATGGAAAAAGAGGAGTATGGCTACACCATAATTTCCCAGGAGACTTATGGGGATAATTATGAGTTTAAGCAGGATGGCAATCCGCTGACTTTTTATGAGACTGTGGAAAGCGTTTATCTGACTCCTAAAGCAGCGGAAGAAACTGGTTCTGATGTGGAATCGTATGAGTATGTGGATATTAACTATGATACGGTTACAGGGGAACTCCACCGGTATGTTTCCTATCTGGAGGATCAGGAAGCGACTCTGGCATATCTGAAACAGTTTTTACTGGATACAGAAGCAGGGTGTAGGGTTGAGGCAGACCAGAGCAGTGCTGACTCGATTATAGAACAGGCACAGGCAAGGATTAACCAGCGGGAAGGAGCCTATATCCTGGAAGGTATCTTTGATGTAAACATCTATATCTATGAAGACCGGATACAGGTTTATGTATCCTATAACAATCCTGAGGCTGTAATAAATCAGGAAACTTAGCCGTTAAAACCTGCTATTGACAGACAATAATCATTCTGATATAATAATCCCAATCGCAAAAGGGAGTAGCTTCCACCGAAAGGCTGGATAAGCGTGCGTCAGAACGATAAAGAGATTTATCCGCATTCTTATGAAATGTCAAGACTTTTACTGATACCATCAGGTACCGGCAAAGGTCTTTTTTTATATCCTTTTTTGCGAGAGACCCCCTAAAAAGAAAGAGAGGAAATAAAGAATGGAAACAGTTAACCCAAAAGGAACGGAGCAATTAAGAAAAATCCGGAAAGTGATAAAGAAATCCGGGATAGCGGTTTTACTCGCTGTTGCGGTTCCTGTGATTGCATTTGGCTCTGTCTATAATGTGCAGGAGCAGGAACAGGCGGTAGTGACCACGTTAGGGATTCCAAGAACGGTTGCAGAGCCGGGACTGCATTTTAAGATCCCCTTTGTACAGAATGTGCATAAGGTGAATACCACCATACAGGGATTTGCTGTCGGCTACGATCCCAGTGACAATGAGAGCAAGGAAGAAGATTCCCTGATGATTACGAAGGATTATAATTTTGTAAACGTGGATTTTTTTGTGGAGTATAAAGTTACAGATCCGGTAAAGGCAATCTATGCTTCCAGCGATCCCCTGATCATTTTACAGAATGTATCAAGAAGCAGCATCCGAACAGTCATTGGCAGTTACGATGTGGATTCTGTGCTGACCAATGGAAAAAATGAGATTCAGTCAAAAGTTAAGGAAATGATCACATCAAAACTGGCAGAACACAATGTAGGGCTTACGGTGATCAATGTCACCATACAGGATTCAGAACCGCCCACAAAGGAGGTAATGGAAGCCTTTAAGGCAGTGGAAACAGCCAAACAGGGAAAAGAGACAGCGATCAACAATGCAAATAAGTACCGCAATGAAAAGCTTCCGGAGGCAACTGCCCAGACAGATCAGATTCTTCAGGAAGCGGAGTCTGCCAAGGCAAAGAGGATTAATGCGGCCAGTGCAGAGGTAGCAAAATTCAATGCCATGTACGAGGAATATGTGAAAAACCCGGAAGTGACCAAAAAAAGAATGTTTTATGAAACAATGGAAGATGTGCTTCCAAACATGAAAGTGATTATTGACGGTACAGACAAGACCAGTACCATCCTCCCTCTTGACAGCTTTACAGGAGGAGCGGCCAGTGAAAAGAAGGAGAATCAGGAATGAAAAAGATAAAAACAGCCATAGGAATTGTGATTGCTGCAGTTACCGTAACGGTGCTTTCCGGAGGGTTAGTAGTAACAAAGGAAAATGAATTTAAGCTGATCAGACAGTTTGGAAGAGTGGAAAGAGTCATTGATTCCCCAGGCGTCTCTTTCAAGATACCATTGATCCAGACAGCAGATACTCTGCCAAAACAGATTTTAATTTACGATCTTGCGGCTTCCGATGTGATTACCATGGATAAAAAAACCATGCTCAGTGACAGCTACGTGCTCTGGCGGATTGAAGATCCTCTGAAATTTGCCCAGTCACTGAATTCATCTCTTACTGGTGCAGAGAGCAGAATTGATACGGTGGTTTATAACTCAGTAAAGAATGTGATCAGCAGTATGGCCCAGAATGAAGTTATAAGCAGTCGTGATGGGGAACTTTCTCAGGCGATTATGGATAATGTAGGAGAAAACATGGGCCAGTATGGAATCCGTCTGCTGGCAGTGGAAACAAAGCGCCTGGATCTTCCGGCAGATAATAAAACAGCCGTGTATGAAAGAATGATTTCAGAGCGTGCCAAAATAGCTGCCACATTTACAGCAGAAGGCCAGGCAGAGGCGAAAAAGATACAAAATACAACAGACCGTGAAATAGCAATCAGTATTTCTGATGCTCAGGCAAAGGCGGCATCAATCACATCAGAAGGAGAAGGAGAATATATGAGAATTATGGCGGAAGCTTATCATGATCCTCAAAGATCAGATTTCTATTCCTTTGTGCGGTCGCTGGAAGCAGCCAAAAAGTCACTTGCAGGAAATGGGAATACCCTAATCCTTCCGGGAGGCTCTCCCCTTGCCAGGATTTTTACTGGTCAGTAAAATTTGGAATACTACCTGTTGCGGGAAAAAGTTTTTTATGGTAAAGTGTTAAAATAAAAAGAAGCAGAGGATAGGAGATTGACAGAATGAAGATTACAGATATATTGAGCCAGGGAAAGCCGACCTTATCTTTTGAAGTGTTTCCGCCTAAGACAGAGGATAAGTATGATTCTGTTGAGAAGGCGGCTGCTGAGATAGCAAAACTGAAACCTGCCTTTATGAGCGTCACATACGGCGCCGGCGGAGGAACCAGTAAGTATACCGTAGACATCGCTTCTGCCCTCCATCATGAATATCATGTTACGGCCCTGGCCCATCTGACCTGTGTATCTTCAACAAAAGAAAAGGTACGTCAGGTGTTAGGTGAGCTAAAGGAAGCAGGGATAGAGAACGTGCTGGCATTAAGAGGTGATATCCCGGAAGATGCCCCGGATAAGCGGGAATACAACTATGCATCAGAGCTGATCCGGGAAATTAAGGAAACCGGTGATTTCTGCATCGGAGCTGCCTGTTATCCGGAAGGCCATGTGGAATCAGCAAACAAAACCATTGATATGGATTACTTAAAGCAGAAGGTGGAAGCAGGATGCGATTTTGTAACCACCCAGATGTTTTTCGACAATAACATCTTATATAATTACTTATACCGGATACGGGAAAAGGGAATTACAGTCCCGGTTGTTGCAGGAATTATGCCTGTAACCAATGTGAGGCAGATCATACGCAGCTGCCAGCTGTCCGGAACCTATCTGCCCACCCGGTTTAAGGCGATCGTTGACCGGTTTGGGGAAGATCCGGCAGCCATGAAGCAGGCAGGAATAGCCTATGCAACGGAGCAGATCATTGATTTAATTGCAAACGGTGTCAATGCCATTCATGTTTATTCTATGAATAAGCCTGATGTGGCCTTAAAGATCAAGGAAAATCTTTCTCAGATACTGTAATCCGTAAAGCAGCAGGTCCGTTTCTGTAAAAGAGCGGACCTGTTTTATCAGGAAAAATCGGAGGGATAAGGATGGAGATCAGCCGGAAGGAGATTCTTAGATATTTAGGATATGGAAATAAAGAAAGCGATGAACAGGTCAGTGCTTTGGTAGAGGAAGTATTGGAAGAACTTCTGGCTGCAGCATCACCAAAATGTATATACAGAGCATTTCCGTTAACACTGCTTCCTGAGAATGAGATTGATTTTACTGTCTTTCGTACAAAAAGCCGGAATTTAAGTAAAAATCTGGCGGATTGTGAGGAAGTTATATTATTTGCTGCCACACTTGGAACCGGAGTTGATGTGCTGCTTCACAAATACACCAGACTGCAGATGAGCAGGGCTGTCATTATGCAGGCAGCTGCCGCTGCAGTGATTGAAGAATACTGCGACCAGGAAAACCGGAAGCTGAAACAGGAATATGAGGCCAGGGGCTTTTATTTAAGACCCAGATTCAGTCCTGGTTACGGTGATTTTTCCCTGGAATGTCAAAAAGATATAACAACAGTGTTGGAAACACCCAAACGGATCGGCATTATGCTTACGGAAAGCCTGCTTATGACTCCTTCCAAATCCGTGACGGCAGTGATGGGAGTCAGTAAGAAGCCTTACCGTTGTGAGATAAAAGGGTGTGAATCCTGTGGGAAAAAGGACTGTGCATACCGGAGATAAGATAGAAACTAGATGGAGGAATGTATGACTGCGATTTTAGAGAAATTGAAAGAAAGAATCCTGCTTTTTGACGGCGGCATGGGCAGCCTTTTACAGGCCAATGGCTTAAAACCCGGTGAACTGCCGGAAACCTGGAATGTAACCCATTCTGATTTAATCGTGAAGCTTCACAGAGAATATCTGGAAGCCGGTGCAGATATGATTAAAACCAATACCTTTGGTGCCAATGGTTTAAAATATAATAAGGACAAGGAATTTGATTTAGAGCAGATTGTAACAGCTGCCATGATGAATGCCAGGGAGGCAGTGGATACTGCCGCATATACCCCTGGAAGGTCAAAAGGAGCAATAGCCCTTGATATCGGTCCTACCGGCAAACTTTTAAAGCCTCTGGGAGATCTGGATTTTGAAGATGCCTATGAGCTGTTTTCCCAGGTGGTAAGAATCGGTGAACGGGAAGGGGCAGACCTTATTCTCATTGAAACCATGAGTGACAGCTATGAAGCAAAAGCAGCGGTTCTGGCTGCAAAAGAAAACAGCAGCCTGCCTGTTTTCGTGACTATGATTTTTGATGACAAGGGAAAGCTTTTAACAGGCGGAAATGTGGAATCTACAGTAGCTCTTTTAGAAGGGCTGGGAGTGGATGCCCTGGGAATTAACTGCGGTCTTGGTCCTGTTCAGATGAAAGGCATTCTGGAAGACATCATGAAGGTGGTTTCTCTTCCTGTCATTGTAAACCCCAATGCCGGACTTCCAAGAAGTGAAGGCGGAAAGACGGTTTATGACATTGATGCCGATGAATTTGCCAGAGTCATGAAGGAGATTGTGGAGGCGGGAGCCTGTATCATCGGCGGCTGCTGCGGAACCACGCCGGAGCATATTGAAAAAATGGCAGCTCTTTGTAAAGATCTGCCGGTCAGACTTCCGGAAAGAAAGAACCGGACGGTGATTTCCTCCTATGCCCAGGCGGTTGTCATAGATCTGGATCCGGTTATTATTGGAGAACGGATTAACCCGACGGGAAAAGCTAAATTTAAGCAGGCGTTAAAGGATCACAATCTGGAGTATATCTTAAAAGAGGGCGTTCTCCAGCAGGATAACGGAGCCCATGTACTTGACGTGAATGTGGGACTACCTGAAATTGATGAACCGGCCATGATGGTAGAAGTAGTGAAAGAACTGCAAAGTATCATTGACCTGCCTTTACAGATAGATACCTCTAATATGACTGCCATGGAACGTGCCATGAGAATCTATAACGGTAAGCCGCTTATAAATTCCGTTAACGGAAAGAAAGAAGTGATGGAAGCCATTTTCCCTCTTGTAAAACGGTACGGAGGAGTGGTGGTGGCTCTTGCTCTTGACGAAGACGGTATTCCGGAAACAGCTGAGGGAAGAATTGCAGTATCGAAAAAAATCTATGATACGGCAGCCGGATATGGAATCGGAAAAGAAGATATTATCATTGACGCTTTGTGTATGACAGTGAGCTCTGACAACAAAGGTGCCATTACAACCCTTGAGACCGTAAGACGGGTAAGGGATGAATTACAGGGAAAAACCATACTTGGAGTATCCAATATTTCCTTTGGTCTTCCCCAGAGAGAGATTGTCAATGCAGCATTCTTTACCATGGCTTTGCAAAACGGGTTAAGCGCTGCCATTATAAATCCAAACTCAGAGGCCATGATGCGCTCCTACTACAGCTTCCGTGTGCTTGCAGACTTAGATCCCCAGTGCAGCAATTATATCAGCATCTACAGCGGGAATGTGGCTGTTCTTGGTGAGGTGAAAAGACAGGCAGGGGATCAGAAAGCTGCCGGGGTAAGCGGAACGGATTTATCCTTAGGGGAAAGTATAAAAAAAGGATTAAAGGACAGAGCGTATGCTGCAGTTTCTGAACTTCTGGAAAACAGGGAACCTCTTACCATTATTAATGAGGAGATGATTCCCGCCCTCAATGAGGTTGGAAAAGGTTTTGAGAAGGGAACCGTATTTCTTCCCCAGCTCCTGATGAGCGCAGAGGCGGCAAAGGCAGCTTTTGAGGTTATTAAGGAGAAACTGGCACAAAGCGGTGCAGAGGAAAAGAAAAAAGGAACCGTAATACTTGCCACCGTAAAGGGAGACATTCACGACATCGGCAAAAACATTGTTAAGGTGCTTTTGGAAAATTACAGCTATGAGGTACTGGATCTTGGAAAAGATGTTCCGCCTGAAACCATTGTAAAAACGGCCATAGAACGGAATGTGAAGCTGGTGGGGTTAAGTGCTCTTATGACAACCACGGTTCCAAGCATGGAAGAGACCATACGCCAGCTTCGGATCCAGGCGCCTTTTGCAAAGGTTATGGTCGGCGGGGCAGTTCTCACAAAAGAGTACGCAATGACAATCGGTGCAGACCAGTATTGCCGGGACGCCATGGCATCTGTGAATTATGCCGAGGATATATTTGAAGTAAAATAAGGTGCCTCATTGACAAATAACGAATGAATGGTACAATAAAACTTGATAATATATCTGGAGGTACAAAATGGGAAAGATAATTTTAACGGGGGACAGACCCACCGGAAAGCTTCACATCGGACATTACGTGGGTTCGCTGAGGCGCAGGGTGGAATTGCAGAATTCCGGCGAATTTGACGAGATTTTTATTATGATAGCGGATGCCCAGGCATTAACGGATAATGCGGACAATCCGGAAAAGGTTCGTCAGAACATTATTGAGGTAGCGCTGGATTATCTTGCATGCGGACTGGATCCCAGTAAGAGTACGTTGTTCATCCAGTCTCAGATACCACAGCTTACAGAGCTTAGCTTCTATTATATGAATCTGGTTACCGTTTCAAGACTTCAGCGCAATCCTACTGTAAAATCTGAGATTGCCATGAGAAACTTCGAAACCAGCATACCCGTGGGCTTCTTTACCTATCCAATCAGCCAGGCAGCTGATATTACGGCATTTAAGGCCAACACGGTTCCTGTGGGAGAAGATCAGGAGCCTATGATTGAACAGACCAGGGAGATCGTACGGAAGTTCAATTCCGTTTACGGAGAGGCTTTAGTAGAGCCGGATATCCTGCTTCCGGATAACCAGGCGTGCTTACGTCTTCCGGGAACAGACGGCAAGGCAAAGATGAGCAAATCCCTTGGCAATTGCATTTACTTATCCGATTCAGAGGATGAGGTTAAGAAAAAGGTAATGAGCATGTACACCGATCCCAATCACCTGATGGTTTCCGATCCCGGACAGGTGGAAGGCAATACTGTATTTACCTATCTGGATGCATTTTGCAAAGAAGAGGATTTTAAAGAATATTTACCGGACTACAAGAACCTCAATGAGTTAAAAGAGCACTATCAGAGAGGCGGACTTGGAGACGTTAAAGTAAAGAGATTTTTAAACAGTGTGCTGCAGGCAGAGTTAGAGCCCATCAGAAAGAAAAGAAAAGAGTACGAAGCAGACATTCCTTACGTATATCAGATCTTAAAAGAGGGAAGCCAGAAAGCAGAAGCAGCAGCTGCCGCTACCTTAAAAGAAGTTAAGGAAGCGATGAAGATCAACTATTTTGACGATGTGGAACTGATCGGAGAACAGGCAAAGCGGTTTAAAAGCCAGGAATAGGGGTTATCATGAAGATCGTGTCCATTCATGAGATACTGGAATGCAATCAGCTTTTAAAAGACAGCGGATTGGAATTTAAGATTCATTTAAGAGATGCCTGCGGGAAACAGTCCTGCTTTGTGGAATCCCTTAGTAAAAGCAATGGAACAGCAGAGTATCAGACGCTTTATGAGACACTGGAAGCGTACTTTAAGAAACTGCGTTTTCAGCTGGAGTATAATGAAGATAAGACAAACTTCTGGATGATTTAACTCCGGAAACTTGAGTGCCGGAGTGGCTGCAAAGGAGAAAAACCTTTGGGCTTCTCCGGTTTTTTTAACTTAATAATAAAATAATAATTATTATCAATATTGTTTATTGAATTTTCTGGTAAACTATGCTATGATTATACCATGAATTAGGAACAACTAACTCATAAATTTAATTGAAACAAGCCATATTAATTGAGTATAGCCATCAGGAAAGGAGATAGATTGTATGTCATTCATTGGAAAAGAGATCAGTGATTTTAAAGTACAAAGTTTTATAAATGGAGAATTTAAGGAAGTGGTTAAAAAGGATGTTCTGGGAAAGTGGTCCGTATTCTTTTTTTATCCCGCAGATTTTACTTTTGTCTGCCCAACGGAACTGGAAGATCTTGCAGATAAATATGAGGATTTTAAAAAGGCGGGCTGTGAAATTTACAGCGTGTCCTGTGATACCCATTTTGTACACAAGGCCTGGCATGACGCATCAAAGACAATAAAAAAGATTCAGTATCCCATGCTTGCGGATCCTACAGGCGCGCTGGCAAGAAGCTTTGATGTTCTGATTGAGGAATCCGGCATGGCGGAGCGGGCAACCTTTGTTGTGAATCCGGAAGGAGTTATCGTAGCTTATGAAGTGATTGCCGGCAACGTTGGAAGAAATGCAGAAGAACTGTTTCGAAGAGTGGAGGCATCCCAGTTTGTTGCCAAACACGGAGATGAGGTTTGTCCTGCAAAATGGAAACCAGGTGAAAAGACATTAAAGCCCAGTCTGGATTTAGTAGGGCTTCTGTAAAGGCGGGATCCTATGGCTGAATTTTATGACGTAATTATTGTAGGAGCAGGTCCTGCAGGTCTCTCCGCAGCCATTTATGCAGCCAGAGCCAGATTTAAGGTTCTGGTACTGGAAAAGGAAAAAATCGGCGGTCAGATTACCATTACATCGGAAATTGTTAATTATCCCGGAATCGAGAAAATAGACGGCACAGAGCTGACAGAAAAGATGCGGGCCCAGGCACAAAGCTTTGGCGCTGAATTTCAAATAGCAAAAGTGACAGACTTTGATTTTTCCGGAGATGTGCGAATTGTAAAAACCGATAAAGGTGATTTTAAGACCCTTGGAATTGTTCTTGCTCTTGGTGCAAACCCCAGAATGCTGGGGTTTGCAGGAGAGAAAGAATACAAAGGCAGAGGAGTGGCTTACTGTGCAACCTGCGACGGTGAATTTTTCACCGGAATGGATGTATTTGTAATTGGAGGTGGATTCGCAGCAGCAGAAGAAGCTGTATTTCTCACCAAATATGCAAGAAAGGTCACCATCATTGTCAGAGAAGAAGATTTTACCTGTGCTGCCTCCGTAGCGGATAAAGCGAAGAATCACGAAAAGATTGAAGTTCATTATCAGACTGAGATCGTGGAAGCTGCTGGTGACAGGCTTTTACAATCTGCCAGATTTCGGGATAATCAGACTGGAAGAGAATGGACTTATGAAGCGCCAGAGGGAGAATCCTTTGGTATATTCGTATTTGCAGGCTATGTACCGGACACAGAAATAGTGAAAGGGAAGCTGGAGCTTGACAGCCACGGCTATCTCATTACAGATCACAATCAGATGACTGGGATTCCTGGAGTGTATGGAGCCGGTGATGTGTGTGTCAAGAATTTGAGACAGGTGGTAACCGCGGTTTCCGACGGTGCAGTTGCTGCCACGTCCTTAGAAAAATATGTAGCAGATGTTTATGAGAAGTTACATTTGTCTCCGCGGGAGCCTCTGGCGCAAACGGATCATAAAAGCGAGAATAGAAAGCAGCAGGATGAATCAGGGGAAGAGAATTTTATTACTCCCGAGATGAGACAGCAGTTAGAAGTGCTGTTTGAAAAATTCCAGAAAAAAGTTGTTGTAAAGGCACTTTTGGATCATAGTCAGCTTTCCGTTGAAATGAATTCCTTCTTACAGGAACTCTCAGGCATATCAGAGAAAGTAGAGTGCCTTACAGAGCAGGTATCTGATAAATCAGAACCGGATGAAACAGTTCCCGCCCTGTTGGTTTTAAGGGAAGATGGTACGGAGACAGGAATCCGTTTCCATGGAATTCCAGGAGGCCATGAGTTTAATTCTTTTGTTATCGGATTATATAATGCGGCGGGGCCGGGACAGTCTGTTTCTTTGGAAGAAGAAGACAGAATAAAAAGGTTAGACAAAGAACTTACCATTAAGATTGCGGTTTCATTATCCTGTACCATGTGTCCGACCACTGTTATGTCAGCAGGCAGAGTTGCGGCGGAAAACGGCAAAGTAAAGGCATGGACTTATGATCTTGCTTATTATCCGGAATTAAAGAAGCGCTATCAGATTATGAGTGTGCCCTGTATGATTATCAATGATAAGGTTGTAGAATTCGGAAAGAAATCCGTAGAGGAGCTTCTGACCGTTTTGGAAAGTATAGAATAGAAAAGGAGAAATCATGATGAATTATCTGGAAATTGAAAAGGTCATAGGAAGAGAAATTATTGACTCAAGAGGAAATCCTACTGTTGAGGCGGAGGTTCATTTAGCTGATGGTACCATTGCTACAGGAACCGCACCAAGCGGTGCGTCTACTGGCGAGTTTGAGGCGCTGGAGTTAAGAGACGGAGATAAGGCCCGTTATGGCGGAAAGGGCGTTTTAAACGCAGTTCACAACATTAATACCGTGATCCATTATGCATTGGTAGGAATGGATGCATCTGATATTTACGGAATCGATCAGGCCATGATTACAGCTGATGGAACGCCGGATAAATCAAGACTTGGCGCCAACGCCATTCTTGCAGTATCCATTGCCTGTGCCAGGGCAGCAGCAGTGAGCATGGGAATTCCTCTTTACCGGTTCCTGGGAGGCATTACAGGCAACCGCCTTCCGGTTCCCATGATGAATATTTTAAATGGTGGAGCTCATGCCGCCAATACCGTAGATGTTCAGGAGTTTATGATCATGCCTGCAGGGGCACCAAGCTTTAAGGAAGGTCTTCGCTGGTGTACCGAAGTGTTCCATTGTCTGGCATCTATTTTAAAGGCAAAAGGCCTGGCAACCTCAGTAGGCGACGAAGGTGGATTTGCTCCTGACTTAGAGAGCGACGACGCAGCAATTGAACTGATTCTGGAAGCGGTGAGAAAAGCAGGATATGAACCTGGACGTGACTTTGTACTTGCCATGGATGCAGCTTCCAGTGAGTGGAAAGGTGAAGGCAAGGGACAGTATCTTCTGCCTAAATCCGGCAAGCATTACACTTCTGCAGAGTTAATTGAACACTGGAAACAGCTGTGTGAAAAATATCCCATATACTCCATTGAAGATGCACTTGATGAAGAAGACTGGGATGGCTGGAAGCTTTTAACCAAGGAACTTGGAAACAAGATCCAGCTGGTAGGCGATGATTTATTTGTTACGAATACAGAACGTCTGAAGAAAGGAATTACAGAAGGATGCGGTAATTCCATCCTCATTAAACTCAATCAGATCGGTTCCGTATCAGAGACACTGGAAGCCATTAAGATGGCTCACAGGGCTGGGTATACTGCCATTGCTTCCCATCGTTCCGGAGAGACAGAAGATACTACCATCGCAGATCTGGCAGTGGCTTTAAATACCTGTCAGATTAAGACCGGAGCTCCAAGCAGAAGCGAGCGTGTGGCTAAATACAACCAGCTGCTTCGTATTGAAGAGGAACTGGGTGAGAGTGCCGTATATCCGGGAATGGATGCATTTCATATCCGCCGTTCCTAATTAAGAGTGAGTAAGACCTGCAGGTCAAAGATAAGACTTGCAGGTCTTTTTTGTATTTTACGAAAAGGGTTTGATGTAGGGAGAAATAAATGATATGCTTAAGTGATTGGTGGAATATCCAGCATACTTTCTCAATAGAATAAACAGTGATACCCGTTATAAAAAGGCATTAAGTGGGAATGAGTGAGAAAGTAGGAGAAGGATTGATGGCGGAAATAAAGAGGATCAGGTGCGGAAGTGAAAACTGTTATCTGATAGAAAAAAAAGAAAGAGCCATTCTGATTGACACCGGTAGAAAAGGCTTTGAAGAAAAGATTCTTAATCATTGCAAAAAGAGCAGAGTAGAACTTATTATTCTGACTCATGGTCATATAGAACAGGTACAGAATGCGGCCCATTTATCCAAAGAGTTAAAAGCCCCTCTGGCAATCCACAGAGATGATCTGGAGATACTTAAGGATAATTTTAAAGTACCTGTGTCATATCAGGGCCTTTTAGGGATGGTAGTTGCCGATGTTGCTGCAAAAAACTTTGAAGAATCTGTTATTTTTGATTTTACACCTGACATTTTTTTAAAAGAGGGAGACCGGTTGGATGAATACGGCATTGATGGGACAATAATTGAACTGCCCGGCCATACCAGAGGTTCCATCGGGCTGGAACTGGAGAAACGGGCTGTCTTTGTGGGAGATGCCCTGATGAACTTATTTTATCCCGGACTTCCCATGATTTACTGTGATCATGAAGCCATGATCAGAAGTGCGGAAAAAATCAGTGCTCTTGGAGCAAGAAAAATATTTTTCTGTCACGGGAATCCGGCAGAGAACAGAACGTGGAGCCGGATAGAAAAATAAACAGAGGAAATTATAGTATGATAAAAATTTACGCGGAAGAATTTAATTTAGCAGAGGGTGAGAATAAACGGGAAACAGAACATCTTAAGGGAGAGCTGCTTCTTCGAAAGGGATTAAAGAGAGATTATGGAATCGATTATGGTGAGAGCAATCCAATTCCGGTTATAAAGGGAGTACATGGCAAACCTCAATTAAAGGAATATCCCCTTATCTTTCATAACATCAGCCATACGGCTGGACTGGCCGCGTGCGCAATAGGAGATGCACCGGTGGGGATTGATGTGGAAGAAATACGCCCTTTTTCTGAGAATATTATCCGAAAAGTGATGTCAGAACAGGAAAAGGAGCAGTTTTATAAGCTTAAGGGAGAGGAACAGACTGCCTTCTTTTTTAAGATCTGGACGCTGAAGGAGAGTTATGTAAAAGCCGGGGGGTGGGGGATTACCATTCCTCTTACGGAGTTTTCTTTTGAACTGGGTCCGGATGGTATTGCATGCTCTGTTCCCGAAGTGCAGATAGTCCAGTATTGTCTGAAGGAGAGATATATTTTATCTTTGTGCACGTTTAAGAAAACGGAGATATGCTTTGATGAAATATTATAAGATGAAAATAAATGGGCAAGAATCTATGTAAGTGGTTATCACTGAAATGGAGGAAGGCCCATGAAACTTATATCGGATCAATATTTAATCACGTATCTTCAAAGATTTGACCAATATCCGTTTGAAGTAAAACTTCACGGAAAATCCCATTTAATCGGTGAGGGAAATCCAGTATTTACAGTCAGTTTGAAAGATGAGATTGACAGCAGTATGCTGCTGTCCAGTACTTCCCTTGCACTGGGCGAAGCCTATATGAAGGGAAATCTGGATATCGAAGGAGATTTATTCCAGGCACTGGATCATTTTATGGGACAAATGGCTGCTTTTACGGCAGATCAGAAAAAACTAAAAACACTTTTTTTTACTTCTCTTTCCAAAAAGAATCAGGAAAAGGAAGTTGCTTCTCATTATGATATCGGTAATGATTTCTACAGTCTTTGGCTCGATGATACCATGAGCTATTCCTGTGGTTATTTTAAGACAGAAAATGATACCCTTTATGAGGCTCAGTGCAATAAAGTGGAACGTATTTTAAAGAAGCTTTGTTTAAAGGAGGACATGACCCTTTTAGACATTGGCTGCGGCTGGGGTTATCTGTTAATAAGGGCGGCAGAGGAATACGGTGTAAAGGGGCTGGGGATTACCTTAAGCGCAGAGCAGAAAAAGGAATTTGAAAGGCGGATTGAGGTTCTGGGTCTGTCTGATCGTATTACCGTAGAATTAATGGATTACAGGGACCTGCCGAAAAGCGGAAGGACCTTTGACCGGGTAGTCAGTGTGGGAATGGTGGAGCACGTTGGGAGAGAAAATTATGATCTCTTTATTAAAAGTGCAGAGTCCGTTTTAAAGCCAGGAGGACTGTTCCTGTTACATTTTATCAGCGCACTGAGGGAGTATCCGGGAGATCCCTGGATGAAAAAATACATTTTCCCAGGAGGCATGGTACCCAGTCTCAGAGAAATGATAAATCTATTAAGTGATCATAAATTTTATGTTTTGGATGTGGAAAGTCTCAGACGACATTATTATAAAACACTGCGTCACTGGGATCAGAATTTTAACGAAAACAGGGATCAGATCGAAAAAAAGATGGGAACTGAATTTGTGAGAATGTGGGATTTATATTTAAATGCCTGCGCTGCAACATTTCATAACGGAATCATCGATCTGCACCAGATTCTTATATCAAAGGGAATCAATAATGAGCTCCCCCTTACCAGGTGGTACTAACGTCAAACACCAGGGTTGCTCCTGCATAAAAAACATGGTATGATTCCATGGGAAGAACCAGAAAGGATCTTTATGGAATCAGATGAATAAGCGAAAGAAGAACATATTTCTGGTTTGCATCTATGCAGTTATGCTCCTGCTGTGCTTTCTCATTGTCCTGTTGTTACAGAAAGTTCATTCTCCTGATACAAAGGACGGAGATGTTAACAGGGCGACGGAAAGCACAGCAGTACCTGATACAAAGGAAGAACCGGAGACGAAAGATAACAGGGAAACGTTTTCTGTTGCTGAGACAGAACAAGGTACGAAAGAGGCCATAAGCCCTTCTCTACCCTGCCGCACGGAAAAGGCAGTGGGAGAAACGAAAGAAGAGGAAAAACCGTACCAGCCTCCGGTCATTGTAATTGCATCGGACGTCCATTATTTTTCACCGGAGCTGACGGATTACGGGGAAGCTTTCGATGAGTTGGAGAAGCTGGACGATGGTAAGGTAGTCCGCTATATTCCACAGATTATGGATGCATTTACAGACCAGATGGAGAAAAAGAAGCCTGCCGCGGTGATTTTAAGCGGTGATTTAACTCTAAATGGAGAGAAAAAGGGACATGAGGCGCTGGCTGAAAAATTAGCGGTTCTGGAAGAAAAGGGAGTAAAGGTTCTTGTAATACCTGGAAACCACGATATTAATAATCATGCGGCAGCATCTTATTTCGGTAAGGAAAAGGAACCCATACAGGAAGCGAACGAAAAGGATTTCTATGATATATACCGCAGATTCGGATACGATCAGGCCAGAAGTCTGGATCAGAACTCTCTTAGTTATGTCTATGAACTGGACGAGAAAAACTGGCTTCTTATGGTGGATTCTGCCCAGTATGAACCTTATAACAAAGTAGGGGGAAGAATTAAAGAAGAAACCCTTGACTGGATGAAAACACAGCTGGAAGAAGCGAAAAAGCTGGGTGTATCGGTTGTGGTAATTGCCCACCATAACCTTTTGAAAGAGAGTATTTTGTATCCGGAGGACTGTACCCTGGAAAATAGCCAGGCTGTGGTACGTTTATTGGAGAGCTACCGGATTCCTCTTTACATAAGCGGTCATCTGCATTTGCAGAAAACCAAGACTTACAAACAGGAACCAGGTGAAAAGGGAGCAGATTACCACATCAGTGAAGTGGTTGCGAACTCCTTTGCCATCAGTCCTAATCAGTACGGTGTCCTGACCTGGACTGGTGACAACCGGCTTATTTATACCACGGAACGAACCGATGTGGAGGACTGGGGTAAGAAAACAGGAACAACGGATGAAAACCTTTTAAGCTTTAGCGGATATGCCAAAGAAAGCTTAAAAGAAGTGGTGTATGAGCAGGTGAGCAGCCAGATTAAGAATCTTCCAAAAGAACAGATTGAGGAGATGGCAAAGCTGTATGGGGATTTAAACAGTGATTATTGCGCTGGGAGACCCATCGATGCCAGGGAGATTAAATCCACCGCAGCATTTCACTTATGGCAGAGGAATCTGCCGGACAGCCGGCTATTTGCCCAGATTGACCAGATATTAAGAGATACGGCTTCTGACCATAATACATGGGAGGGCAGGACAGAAGAAACGAAAGAGGAAGACAGCGATGAAGATGACAGAGAACAAACGCCTTAAGCGGGGAAGTGTTCTGACCATAACCGGCGGAATATTATGGGGAATATCGGGAACCTGCGGGCAGTATCTATTGCAGGTGAAAGGAATGGCTTCCGACTGGCTGGTTCCGGTACGATTACTTTGTGCAGGAATTTTGCTGCTGGTTATCTGCTTTATGAAACAGGGAAAGCAGATCTTTGCACCGTTTAAAGACGGAAAGGATATGAGAGATTTATTCATCTTTGGCATGGTTGGCATGTCCATGTGCCAGTATACTTATTTCACCGCCATTGGATATTCCAATGCAGGTACCGCAACGGTGCTTCAGTACATAGGACCTGTTCTGATTATGCTTTATGTTTCCGCACGGGCGGGAAAGATCCCTGAAAAACACGAACTGCTTGCTGCAGCCCTTGCCATGGCAGGAACTTTTTTACTGGCAACTCATGGGAAACCGGGAAGTCTTGCGATTTCAGACCGTGCACTGTTTTGGGGACTGTGCTCTGCGGGAGCCCTTGCAGTTTACACCACTCAGCCGGGAAGGCTTTTAAGTAAGTATGGCTCTATGGTAATAACGGCATGGGGGATGCTCATTGGCGGAGTTTTACTTGGTCTGATTTTCCGGCCCTGGGAGAAGACCGTTCTCCTTGATGGGGCGGCTGTTACGGCAATGGCACTTATTATTGTGTTTGGTACAATCATTGCATTTGCCTGCTATATGGAAGGCGTAAACTGTGTGGGACCTAAGAAAGGGAGTCTTCTGGCATCGGTAGAGCCAGTGTCAGCCACTGTGTTTTCTGTGATTTTTATGGGAGTTAACTTTGGTCTTATGGACTTTGTGGGATTTGTGTGCATTCTCTCTACGGTATTTCTTCTGACGTCGGGGAAAGAATAGTCCATGCTTTACAATTTATTTCATATCATATATAATGATGAAATAAAATTACATGAATTAGAGGTAAACCATATATGCAGGAAAGTATAAGTGTGTCCGGAGTTCTCTGCTCATCCTATGATTCTTTTTTTGAAGCAGAGAAAAAGATTGCGGATTTCATTCTCTCAAATAAAAGTGATATCATAGACATGACAGTAGCAGAACTGGCTCTGGCAAGTGGAACAAGCGATGCCACAGTATCCAGGTTCTGCAGAAGATGCGGATTTAATGGCTTTCATCATCTAAAGATTAATCTGGCTAAAGAGGTGGCGGAGGAGCGGGGCAATTCCATTGAAGTTTCCAATGACATCAGCCGTGATAATATCGGTCAGTCTCTTCAGAATATCCTGGCCAATAAGGTGGCGGAACTGACCCAGACCATTTCCATGATGGAACCGGCAGAGCTTGATCAGATCTTAACCATGATAGAAAAAGCCAGAACAGTCCAGCTGGTGGCAGTGGGTAATACCATCCCCGTAGCACTTGACGGCGCCTTTAAATTCAATCAACTGGGAATTGCCACAGTATCTGGAACCATTTGGGAGACCCAGATGGCATATACCTGCAATATGGGGCCAGAGGATGCGGTCATTATCATATCCAATTCCGGTTTTTCCAAACGGCTTATGACTTTGGTGGCAGTAGCTAAGGAAAACCATGTTCCTACCATTGCAATCACCAATAATCCGTCTTCGCCTCTGGGACAGGCCTGCGATCTTCACATTACTACGGCAACCAGGGAAAAGCTTCTTTTAGGTGAATTTTGTTTTTCCAGAGTATCGGCCACAACCGTAATGGAGATCTTATATCTCTTTTTATCGGTCAGCAGGAAGAATTCACATGATCATATCAGACGTCACGAAATTGCAATATCCGATGATAAAAAATAAGGAGAGCCGTAAGGTTCTCTTTTTTTTGATTCAAAGGGATGAATCTTAGCAGTTTCTTTGGGGAACAATGGTATATGGAGAAATAGCACAAAAAATAGGGGTACTATAAGGGTTGTTTTATCACTAATTGTGCAAAGCGACGAAATGATTTGAGAAATAATATTTCTTGCATAAACTTATTGACGAAATAAAACAATCGTATTATAGTATAGACGAGGGGATGAAATAAAATTTTATATAAAGAAGGAGCAGTGATATATGATTTACACAGTAACATTTAATCCGGCTCTCGATTATGTCGTAAAAGTAGATCACTTCACACTGGGAACCGTTAACAGAACCGAGCAGGAAGACATTTACTGCGGAGGGAAGGGGCTGAACGTATCAACCGTTCTGGCTACTCTGGGATACGGGAATACTGCGTTAGGCTTTGTCGCTGGATTTACCGGAGACGAGATTGAACGCAGAGTGAAAAATCTGGGATTTCGAAGTGATTTTATTCATGTTGAACAAGGAATGTCCAGAATCAATGTAAAGCTCAAATCCGGTGAAGAAACAGAAATTAACGGAAGCGGACCAAAGATCACGGAAAAAGATGTGGAAAAGCTTTATGAAAAGCTTGACTGTATTACAAAAGGGGACGTCCTGATTTTATCAGGAAGTATTCCTGCTTCACTGAATGATGATATTTATGAACGGATCATGGAGTATCTGGATAAAAGGGGGATCCGCATTGTGGTTGATGCGACCCGGGATTTACTTTCAAACGTGCTTTATTATCATCCGTTTCTGATAAAACCCAACAATCATGAACTAGGGGAGATGTTCGGGGTAACGCTTAAAAGTGTTGATGAAATTATCCATTATGGAAAACTCCTTCAGGAAAAGGGTGCTGAAAATGTACTGGTTTCCATGGCAGGAGACGGTGCAGTTCTGATTACGGAAAAGGGAGAGGTCTTTACCATGGGAGTACCCTTAGGAACTGTGAAAAACTCTGTTGGAGCCGGAGATTCCATGGTAGCAGGCTTTATTGCAGGATACCTGGAAAACGGCAGTTATGAACATGCTCTGCGTCTTGGAAGCGCCGCTGGAAGTGCCACCGCATTTTCCGATGGCCTTGCAGGGAAAGAAGATATCAGGAAGCTTTACAATGAATTATTAAAGGAGGGGTTTTGATGAAGATTACAGACTTACTGAAAAAAGAAAGTGTGGAGCTTGGGGTTCATGTTTCCAGTAAGGAAGGGGCCATCGATCGTTTGGTGGAATTGATGGATGCTGCCGGAAGACTGGGGGACAAAGCAGCCTATAAGGAAGGCATTTTGGCAAGAGAGGCACTTGGAAGTACAGCAGTGGGAGATGGAATTGCCATTCCTCATGCGAAGGTAGCAGCAGTAAAAGAGCCTGGTCTTGCAGCAATTGTAGTACCGGACGGAGTGGATTATGACGCGTATGACGGTTCCCTGTCCACGATTATTTTTATGATTGCAGCACCAGATGGAGAAGCAGATGTACATCTGGAGGCTCTGTCTAAATTATCGACTCTGTTAATGGATCCTGATTTTAAGGAATCTTTGATTCATGCAGGTTCAAAGGAAGAGTTTCTTCGTCTGATTGATGAAAAAGAAGCTGGCAGAAAAGCAAAACCAAAAGAAGTTAAGAGTGGCTACCGCGTTCTGGCAGTAACAGCCTGCCCCACCGGAATTGCCCATACCTTTATGGCAGCTGAAAACCTGGAACAGAAGGGTAAAAAGTTAGGAATTCCTCTCAAAGCAGAAACAAACGGTGCAGAGGGGATTGGAAATGCACTGACAAAGGATGAAATCGCTGCAGCTGACGGTATTATTATTGCAGCAGATAAGAATGTGGATATGTCCCGTTTTGATGGGAAACGTGTTGTGGTAGCAACCGTTTCTGAGGGAATTCAAAAAGGTGAGGAACTGATCAAACGTGCAGTGAGCAGTGAAACTCCGGTTTACCACTATAGCGGTTCTGCATCTTCCGGAGAAGATACAAGACAAGAGGGTGTTGGTCGTTCAATCTACAAGCATTTAATGAACGGTGTTTCTCATATGCTTCCCTTTGTTATAGGCGGCGGTATCTTAATCGCACTTGCATTCCTGTTTGATGATTATTCCATTGACCCTTCCAATTTCGGTAAGAATACACCGCTTGCGGCTTATTTAAAAACTATCGGAGAACAGGCATTTGGAATGATGCTCCCGGTTCTGGCAGGATATATTGCCATGAGTATTGCTGACCGTCCTGGTCTGGCAGTTGGTTTTGTCGGCGGTTTGATTGCTAAAATGGGAGCCACCTTTGCAAATCCTGGCGGCGGAAGCGTAAACTCCGGATTCCTTGGAGCATTGCTTGCTGGTTTTATTGGTGGATATATTGTTCTGTTTTTAAAGGGTGCATTTAAAAAACTTCCAAAATCCTTAGAGGGAATTAAACCGGTACTTCTTTATCCGTTAATTGGTATTCTCCTTGTTTCCGTTGTGACCACATTTATCAATCCGTTTGTGGGAGCGATTAATGACGGACTGACCAGTCTGTTAAACGGTATGGGCGGAACAAGTAAAATAATACTTGGAGCAGTTGTTGGCGGCATGATGTCAGTGGATATGGGTGGCCCGGTTAATAAGGCAGCTTACGTCTTTGGTACGGCACAGCTGGCTGAAGGTAACTTTGATATTATGGCAGCAGTTATGGCAGGCGGTATGGTTCCACCAATCGCGATCGCACTGTGCACCACATTCTTTAAAAAGAAATTTACAGATAAAGAGCGTCAGTCAGGTCTTGTAAACTATATTATGGGACTGTCCTTTATCTCTGAGGGTGCAATTCCTTTCGCAGCAGCGGATCCTCTTCGTGTGATTCCCTCCTGTATGATCGGCTCTGCAATAGCAGGCGGACTTTCCATGGCACTGGGATGTACCTTAAGAGCACCTCACGGCGGAATCTTTGTTCTTCCTACAATCGGCAATCCATTTGGTTATCTGATTGCAATTATTGTCGGCTCTTTTGCAGGCTGCCTGGTTCTTGCGGCATTAAAGAAAAATCTCCAGTCTGAATTATAATATTGTTCAAATGCCCCTGTCAGTCACGACGGGGGCATTTGAGTTTCTGCCATAACGTTATCTAAATTCCGGTTAACTTCAACGGCAGGAAGGCTTTCCGGAGCTGCTTTTCTAATCTTGTACCAGTTTACGGTTGTAAAGACGGCAATCATCAGAAAAGTAAATGCCAGGATTAACCCGATTGCCCAGTATCTGTAATGTTTATTCATAATAGACTCCTGTTTTATTTGTATGGGATATTGAAAGTATGGACGAATAAAGGCCTGATATACGAAAAAGTGCGAAAAGTGTTGATAAAAAGCCGGACAGGAAGTACAATTTTTATATAGTACTGCAGCCAGGAGGTATAACATGTATAAAAGCTGTATATTTGATTTAGACGGAACCATCATAGACACAATCCAGTCCATGACTCACAGCATCAGCCTGACTATGGGAGAATTTGGCTATGCTCCCATAGACGAAGCCCATACCAAAAAATTTGTAGGAGATGGATACCGCAAACTGGTGGAACGGGCGCTTTTATATTCAGGAGATAACCAGCTGATTCATTATGAGGAGGCACTGCTGATCTATGAAAAGACCTTCCAGGAAAACTGCCTTTATAAAGTGAAGGCATATGACGGTATGCCAGAGTTATTAAAGGATTTAAAAGCAAAAGGGATTAAATTAGGAGTGCTGACCAATAAAGGACATGACCGGGCAGTTGAATGTGTGGAGAGTGTTTATGGGAAAAACTTTTTTGATCAGATTATTGGGGAAGGAAATGGAATAAAGGTAAAACCTGATCCTGCCGGAGCACTTTTAATGGCAGAACGTTTTTCGCTGCAGCCATCGTCCTGCCTGTATTTTGGTGATACCAATACGGATATGAAGACAGGCAGAAATGCAGGAATGGATACGGTAGGAGTGACTTGGGGATTTCGGGACAGGCAGGAGCTGGAAGCATTTGAACCCAAATATATCATCAGCCATCCCAGAGAGATTCAACATGTTTTTGAATAAAAATCCGAAATGATGGAAAATTAAGGGGAGATACGTAAATATCTCTTCTTTTTTTGTGAAGAGGATGGAGGAAACATGGCAAATTCAAAATATTTAAAGTGGGGATTGGTTATCATAGCTTCGGTCTGGGCTTCTTTAATCGGAACAATGATTGGATATGCATGGAACATCACTCATATGCCTCAAAAACTGCCGGAAGTGGAAATGCCTAAAATTCAAAATACCAATATCAGCATTGAGACCCAGGAGAAGATGGAAGGATATTGGACTGTTGCCGTATTTGGAGTGGATTCCAGAGACGGAACATTGGGAAAAGGAACCAGATCTGACATGCAGATGCTGTTTAATATAAACCTGGGAACAGGGGAAATAAGAGCGGTTTCCGTTTATCGGGATACTTATTTAAAAGTAAATGATAAGGGGCGGTTTGATAAGATTAATGAGGCCTACTTCAGCGGAGGCCCCGCACAGGCTCTGGAAGCACTGACGGATAATCTGGATATTAATATTGATGATTATGCATCTTTTACCTGGAAAGCGGTTGCTGATGCCATTAATATTCTGGGTGGAATTGATGTGGATATCAGCCACGATGAATTCCGGCTGATCAATGGGTTTATCACAGAGACTGTGGAATCAACAGGTGTGGGATCCCATCATTTAAAGAAGGAAGGTCCCAACCATTTAGATGGAGTTCAGGCGGTTGCATATGCCAGACTTAGAAAAATGGATACGGATTTTAAGCGGACAGAGAGGCAGAGAGAGGTTGCCAATCTGGCACTGAAAAAAGCCAGGGAGGCTGATTTACCCACCTTAAACCGGCTGGCCAATGCCATTCTGCCCCAAATTTCCACTAGTATTGGAATGAAAGATATAATTCCAATTATGAAAAATATGAAGAGATTTCATTTGACGGAAAACCAGGGATTTCCCACTAAAATGATTGATGCTAAAATTAATAAGAGGGATTGTGTCATACCGGTTACTCTGGAGGAGAACGTGAAACTCCTTCACCAGTTTTTATTTGATGAAGACCAGTATGAGCCTTCGGAGCTTGTAAAAAAGACCAGCCGGCAGATTCAGGTAAATGTTAAAAATAGGAAATGATTTTACCTGCAGGATGTTAAAAACTTACCTTTTCCTTTAGAAAGAAATGTGCTATACTATGCTGATGAATCAGCCGTAAGAAAGGAAAGGCAGCAACACAATCATGGATAATAAACAAAAAAAACGTTTTAAGTGGAATATAAGCCAGACACAGTATCTGGCTTATGGCTTCTTAGGCATTATATTGACTGGAGCACTTCTTTTAATGCTCCCTTTTTCCAGTAAGGACGGGCAGTCAGAGAATTTTATCAATTGCCTGTTTACGGCTACCAGCGCTACCTGCGTAACAGGTCTGGTAGTCAGGGACACTTGGACCCAGTGGACACTTTTTGGTCAGATTGTGATCATGACCCTGATACAGATCGGAGGACTTGGCTTTGTTACAGTGGGAGTTTTTATATCCATCGTACTGAGACGTAAAATCGGTCTGAAGGAACGTGGGCTTTTGCAGGAGAGTGTGAATACCCTTCAGATTGGAGGAGTGGTAAGGCTGGCAAAAAGAATCATAAAAGGAACCTTTTTGTTTGAAAGTGTGGGAGCAATTTTATTAGCAACCCGGTTTGTTCCCCAGTATGGAATTTTAAGAGGCGTTTTTTATGGTATTTTTCATTCCGTATCTGCGTTCTGCAATGCGGGGTTTGACTTAATGGGACATATAGAACCTTATAATTCATTTGTATCATACTACGATGACTGGCTGGTTAACCTGGTTATTATGTCCCTGATTATTATCGGAGGTATTGGCTTTATCGTATGGGATGATATTTATAAGAACCGGTTACATTTCAATAAATATATGCTTCATACCAAAATCGTACTGGTAACGACCTTTACTCTTGTATTTGGTGGAGGACTCCTATTTTATTTGCTTGAGAGAAACAATCTCTTAGTGGGAATGAACGCTAGTGGTCAGATACTGACTTCCCTATTTAGTTCTGTAACGGCCAGAACAGCAGGTTTTAATACCACGGATACCCATGCTTTGACCGATGGCAGTAAGCTTCTTACCATCATTCTTATGTTTATTGGAGGAAGCCCGGGTTCTACTGCCGGAGGTATTAAGACCACAACTTTATTTGTGCTTCTTATGTGTGTACATTCCAACATCAAACAGTCTTATGGTGTCAATGTATTTGGAAGGCGTCTCCAGGAGGAGGCCATTAAGAGGGCAGGAACCATTTTAACAATCAATCTGTTTCTTGCACTTGCAGCATCTCTGGTGATTATGGCCAATCAGTCTCTGGGCTTTTCTGATATCCTGTTTGAGACGTTTTCGGCTATAGGAACGGTGGGAATGACCACCGGAATAACCAGAGATCTAAGTACATTTTCCAGAGTTGTTATCATTTTGCTGATGTACTGCGGAAGAATCGGCAGCCTTTCATTTGCGCTTGCCTTTGTACAAAATCACAAAATAGCTCATGTGGAACAACCCGCAGAAGCGATTAACGTAGGATAAAGAAAAGGAGTATATTCATGAAATCAATTTTAATTATTGGCCTTGGCAGGTTTGGGCATCATCTTTGCATCAATATGGCAAGTCTGGGCAATGATGTTATGATCGTAGATCAGAAGGAAGAATGCTTAGAGGATTTACTCCCCTATGTGAAAAGTGCAAAGATCGGTGACTGTACCAACGAAGCCGTGTTAAGAAGTCTTGGTATTTCCAACTTTGATATCTGCTTTGTGTGTATCGGCACCAACTTCCAGAGCAGCCTTGAAATCACCAGCCTGGTGAAGGAACTGGGAGGCAGACGGGTAATCAGTAAGGCAAACAGGGATATTCATGCAAAGTTCCTTTTAAGAAACGGTGCTGATGAAGTAATCTATCCTGACCGTGATATTGCTGAGAAGACGGCGGTTCGCTACAGCACAGATCATGTTTTTGATTACATTGAGCTGACTCCTGAGTATTCCATTTATGAGATCCCGCCCCTTCCGGAATGGGTGCATAAATCCATCAGGGAAGTGGACATCCGAAACCTGTATCATATCAGTGTTCTTGGAATTAAGCGGGATGGAAGGGCACAGCTTATGCCTCCTGCAGACTATATTATTCAGGCGCAGGAGCATTTGATGGTAATTGGCAGGAGAGAACATATTGACAGTATATTAAAAGAGATGAAATAGGATATTCGGAGGTACGATGACTGTCTGGCTGGCTGAGAACTGGGTAACGATTGTAATATTGATTATAATTATGGTGCTGGTATTTTTTGCTGTCCGCAGCTTACGAAACAACAGAGGCGGCTGCGGATCCGGCGGCTGTGAAAACTGTATGGGGTGTAACGGAGGCAGGAGTAAGTACAAAAAGAGCAGGAAGTAATAATGGATAAAAATAAGGAAACGGGAAGAATAATTGGTTCCTGCCGTTTCCTTTTTTGTATGTTTTTATTTTAAGTCCAGTTTTAAGTCTCCAAATTGAATCCAGCCTGCTTTTCTAAGAAGTTCTCCAAGCACCAGTGTGATGATAGCTGGCAGAAGAAAGCAGACAAATAAAATACCCAGCCACATGCTTTTTCCACCGCCCATGGCTGTATAAACACCAATGGGGCCAACCAGTCCGCAGGTTCCCATTCCCGAGCCCGCTGGTATATTTTTTAAGTGGAAAACCATGGTTGCAACAGGACCGGTGATCATGGATGCTACAGTAGGGGGAATCCAGATCTTAGGATTTTTCACGATGTTTCCCATCTGCAGCATGCTGGTACCAAGTCCCTGAGCCATAAGCCCGCCCACTCCGTTTTCCCGGAAGGATAGAACGGCGAATCCAACCATCTGAGCACAGCATCCCGCCGTTGCAGCTCCGCCTGCCAAACCGTCCAGGGAAAGGGCAATACAGATGGCAGCACTGCTGATAGGAAGGGTAAGAGCGATTCCGATGAGAGCGGATACCAGTATGCCCATGTAGAATGGCTGCAGTTCGGTTGCTGTTTTTACAATGCTGCCGAACCAGTTCATAAATCCGGCTACACCGGGTCCCACAAACTGAGCTACCAGTACACCGGAAATAATCGTAACACCCGGTGTTACAAGAATATCCAGCCGGGTTTCCTTTGAAACCATTTTCCCCAGTTCCGTTGCAATTACGGTTGCTGCCAGCGCGCCAACCGGTCCGCCAAGCGCATTGCCGGCGATCCCTACAGTAGCTGCAGAGAACAGTACCAGAGCAGGGGCGTGAAGGGCATAGGCGATGGCAACACCCAAAGCTGCGCCTGTGGCACTTTTTGCAAAATCTGAAATCACGTTAAACAGTTCTAAGTTGAACTGCTTGCCCAGGGTCCCGAAGATGGTTCCGATTAACAGAGACGCAAAAAGGCCAAATGCCATAGCACCCAATGCGTCAATGAGATAGGTCTGGACTGTAATAGTGACGTTCTTCCTTTTCAGGAATTCTTTTACGCCGCGTTTTTCCATGGTTAAAAATCTCCTTTTTGTTTGGTGCACACATTTGACCTTAAGCCAAAGCAGTTGCATGTATTTTACCATAGTATAACCAAAATTCAAGTTTTTTTTATAATTATATATAAAATTGATAAAACGTTAACAATATGCAGAGAAAAACCATGGGGCCTCTGCTTGACTTTGTCCTTTGTTTGTGACAAAATAAGTAGTTGTAGTTCCTGTTAAACTCTGGAAAGAAAAGAGGTATTGATTCGTATGACAAAGATTGATATTATATCCGGTTTTCTTGGAGCCGGAAAAACGACTTTTATTAAGAAACTTCTGCAGGAGGCTGTATCTGGTGAGCAGGTTATCCTGATTGAAAATGAATTTGGAGAGATCGGAATTGATGGTGGATTTTTAAAGGATTCCGGCGTGGAAATCAGAGAAATGAACTCCGGCTGTATCTGCTGTTCACTGGTTGGTGATTTTGGACAATCCTTAAAAGAAGTACTTACAACCTATCATCCAGACCGTATTATCATTGAACCTTCTGGTGTGGGTAAATTATCCGATGTAATGAAAGCGGTTAAGGATGTGGCAGCTGAGATCCAGGTAACGCTTAACAGTGCAGTTACCATTGTAGATGCCCAGAAGTGTAAGATGTACCGGAAGAATTTTGGTGAGTTTTTTAACAATCAGATCGAAAATGCCGGAACAGTTGTATTAAGCCGTACCGATATTGCGCCCACTGAAAAAGTGGATCTTGCAGTTGAAATAATCAGAGAACTGAATCCAAAAGCAGCAGTTATTACAACTCCCTGTGATGAGTTAACTGGAAAACAGCTCCTTGAAATTATTGAAAAACCCGATACCATGGAAGAAGACCTGTTAAAGGAACTGAAAGAGCATCATCACCATGATCATGATGAAGACGGTTGTGGCTGCGGAGGCCATCACCACGACCATGATCATGACCATGAAGAGGGAAGCTGTGGCTGCGGAGGCCATCACCACGATCATGACCATGACCATGAAGAAGGAAGCTGTGGCTGCGGAGGCCATCACCACGACCATGATCACGACCATGAAGAGGGAAGCTGTGGCTGCGGAGGTCATCACCACGACCATGATCATGACCATGAAGAGGGAAGCTGTGGCTGCGGAGGCCATCACCATGACCACGATCACGATCATGAAGAAGGTTGCAGCTGCGGCCATGATCACGACCACCATCATGCTGACGAAGTGTTTACCAGCTGGGGACTTGAGAATGTGTCTGCTATGAGCAAGGAAACACTTGACCGGATTCTTGACGAACTTGCTTACGGCGATGGTTTTGGAGACGTACTTCGTGCCAAAGGCATGATTCCTGGTATAGATAAGGGAACATGGCTTTATTTTGATCTGGTTCCGGAACAATATGAGATCAGAGATGGTATTCCGGAGTACACCGGTAAAGTTTGTGTAATCGGGGCAAATTTAAAAGAAGAAGAATTAAAACTTGCCTTTGGCAAATAATTGGACTGGAGGGAATCATGAGTAATATCGACGAAATGGAAGATGATTTTATGCCGGTTTTCCTGATCGATGGATTTTTGGAGTCAGGAAAGACACAATTCCTTCAATTCACTATGGAACAGGATTATTTTAAGGCGGAAGGGAAGACACTTCTCATTGTCTGCGAAGAAGGAGAAACAGAGTACAGTGACGAGCTGCTGAAAAGAACAAAGACAGCAGCGGTCTACATTGACAGTCTGGAAGAATTAAGCCAGGAGAGACTTTTGGAACTGGAACTTTTGTATAACCCGGAGAGAGTTTTAATTGAATGGAATGGAATGTGGAATTTAGATGATTTAAAGCTTCCGGATGACTGGAACGTTTACCAGCAGATAACGCTGATTGATATGTCTACCTTTGATCTGTATGCTGCCAATATGAAGTCCCTTTTATATGCAATGGTACGCAATTCCGAGATGATCATCTGCAACCGCTGTGATGGAATCGAAGATCTGTCTGGCTACCGGCGTACATTAAAGTCCATGTGTCCACGAGGAGAAATCGTATTTGAGGATTCAGAAGGGGAAGTAAATGAAATTGCAGAAGAGGACTTACCTTATGACATCAGTGCTGATTTAGTGGAGATATCACCGGAAGACTATGGGATCTGGTACCTGGACTGTATGGAACGCAGGGATCGCTATGAAGGAAAGATGGTGGAATTTACCGCAATGGTTTTAAAAACTCCCGACTTTCCAAAGAATTACTTTGTTCCGGGGCGCATGGCAATGACCTGCTGTGAAGATGATATGACATTTCTGGGCTTTATCACAAAGTCAAGAGAGGCCAAAGATCTTGAGACAAAGCAGTGGGTTCGTGTGAAGGCCAGGATTGCATATGAATACTGGAAAGATTATGAAGGGGAAGGACCGGTTTTATATGCCGAGTCTGTAGAACCTGCAAAGCCAGTGAAAGGGTTTGTACAATTTTAAAAGAGCTATATTGTTATTGTAATAGATTGCAGTTGGAAGAATGGTTTCCTTTTTCCAACTGCTTTTTTTGTTTTTTATTCTGTTTTTAAGTGCTTATAAATATTGAATTTGATCTATGAATAATAATTGATAACAGGGCGATAATAATTCGAAAAGTAATTTGAAAACAGAAAGTAGAGAAGAAATGGAAGTTAAAGAACGAATTGTGCAAGACAAAGGTTTAGATCACACTCTTAATTTATTGGAAGAAGGATATCCGTTTATCAAAAATAGAATGGATCTTTACAAATGCAATATGTTTGAGACCCATATAATGGGAAAAAAAGCAATTTGTATAAGCGGCGAAGAGGCTTGTAAAATCTTTTACGATGAGGATTTATTTCAACGAAAGGGGGCAATGCCAAAGAGAATTCAAAAAACCCTGTTAGGAGTTAATGCTATTCAGGGGATGGATAAAAATGCACATAGTCAGCGAAAACATTTTTTTATGTCGTTAATGACTGAGGATCATCAAAAGAAACTTGGGGAGCTTTTTGAGAAAGAGATGGAAGCTTCTATTGATAAATGGGTAAATATGAAAGAGGTAGTACTTTTTCGTGAAACCAAGAATAACCTATGTAAGGTAGCATGTTTTTGGACAGGAGTTCCATTGCTGGAATCTGATGTAGAAAGCAGGGCAGATGACTTTTGTGCAATGATTGATGGATTTGGCGGAGTCGGGCCCAGGTACTGGAAAGGAAAGGCTGCACGAAATAGAACCGAGGCTTGGATACAAGCAATAATAGAGGATGTGAGACAAGGGAAGCTGACCGTAAAAGATGATTCGCCACTTAATCAAATGGCTTTTCACAGGGAGCCTGATGGCAATCAGATGGAATTACAGATGGCTGCAAAAGAGCTTATAAATGTAATCAGACCAATTGTCGCTATTTCAACATATATTACATTTACAGCTTTAGCAATATACGAACATCCTGAATGTCATGAAGAACTGATGGGTGGCGATAATAAATATTATGAAATGTTTGTGCAGGAAGTCCGCCGATACTATCCGTTTACTCCGTTTTTAGGAGCGGAGGTACACAAAGACTTTAATTGGAATCAGTATGAGTTTAAAAAAGGTGAACTTGTATTACTTGATGTTTATGGTATGAATCATGATTCTAAAATATGGAATAATCCTGATGAATTTCAGCCAAAGCGTTTTGAGGAACAAAAAGACAGGACATTTAGTTTTATTCCTCAAGGCGGTGGTGATCCTGGAAAGGGACACCGCTGTCCTGGTGAAGGTATTACGATTGAAATCATGAAAGCAAGTTTAAAATTTCTTGTTAACAAAGTTGATTTTGAAGTTCCGGAACAAGATTTAAGATACAGCCTTTCAAGAATTCCCACTTTGCCTGAAAGTGGGTTTATAATGAAAAATATAAGAAAAAAATGAGACCGCAGAATTACAAAAAAGACTGACATACGCTGTTTTTAAACTTAACCAGCGTGTGTCAGTCTTTGCATATCGACGATTATTTCATCGGCGGAACCGGTGTAGGTCTTGCCGGATCAAATACATCAGGTACATTAAATAAATCATTCAGACTGTCAGGATAGTAAAACATCCGGTAACCATCTAAATTTCTTCTGGCCTGTCTGAAGTAATCAGGTCCAAGCTGCATCCACACAGACTTGCTTGCGTCTACATTACAGAAGTAGCGAAAGCCTTTGGATTTTAAATATGTAAAACGTTCGTTGCTGTCTGTGTAAGGAGTCCAGCTTCCAATATCGCTACCAAATGGAAACAGAATGATATCAGTAGGACCGATAATGGATTCCACATTGCGCTCCCATTTATCCGTATCTGTCTTAAAGTGATTCATGGAAATCTCACCCATGTTCCGGTGTCCCCAACTGTGGGAAGACAGTTCCCAGCCGTGATCCTTTAATGACTGTGCAACCTTTGCAGCTTCCTGACGGTCTGCTTCGTAGTTTGGGTTGGTATCTTTATAAGCTTCGTCAGTCCGATAGCCTAAAATTCCGTTGTATCCGGTAAAGGCAAGAATTCCCCTTGCTCCCTTATAAGAAAAACCTGGATGGGTTTTTATAAAATTCTCAAGGATTGGTACTAAATCATAATCGCCTACAGAAACACTTCCGTCATCCATCTGCATCTCACAGGTGGGATAACCGTCCTCTCCGATTATGATTCGGGTGGCAAAACCATCGCCTTGCATATATTCATAATAACAGACATCATCCTGTGACAGTACAAAAGCTTTTTTTCCAGGAGGCAGCATAATGTCTCCATATACAAACTTCGGATTACCGTTTTCATCCTTCTTTTCATACGCCAGATCATGAATTTTTACAAGTACATAACCTTTGTCATACATGGATTGCATCATCTTAATAAATTCATCTTTCGTGGTCATCATCTGGTTATAGCCATCCTGCTTGGAATCACCGTCAAACGCTTTTGAGGTATCCATAATCAGTGAATGGAAAAATATATGGGTGACTTCCTGTGGATTGATACGGACAAGGGCTGCTTTGGCTGTCTCGTAATCGGAAACAGCTTTCGTTACCTCTTCCTTTTCCACAAACCTGGTGTCTGATTTTAAAAGATTAATGGCTCCGTCATAATCGTATTGGGAAGCAAGCTGATCCGCGTTTGATAAAATAGCCTTTAAATCTGCTTCCGATGTATCAGCTGGAGTAGTTTCCTCAGTAGAAGGCTGTGCTTCGCTTTCAGAAGAAACAGCAGCCGATGAGCCGGTAGGTATCAGCTTATGATGCAGCTTCTTATTGATAACAATTCCACAGAGTACCATAACCATTACAATCAGCAGAGCAGTCAGGATAATTGCAAACATGTTTTTTGAGTGTTTTGGCCCTTTTCCAACATTCCATTTACGATAATCATTTTGATTCATAACGAAACCTCATAATTCTGTTATATTTTTGGTTGAATCTATTACTAAAATAACATTCCCTGTCCAAGTATAGCATACTTTGTAGAAAGATGAAATGAAAATGGGGTAATTTTTTTTGGGAAAAGTGGCATATGTATGGGAAGCAGTCCCATACAATGATATAAAGCTATAGATCAGAGGAACGTGTATAACATGAAAAGAGTTACAGCATTTATATTAAGCTTTTTTCTGCTATTTTCCTGTTTGTGCCAGACGGTGGCAGGGCAGGAGCCGGATATAGCGGTTGCCTCGGACATGATTGTAAAAGCAGAAGAGGCCCAGGCGGTTAATACAGAAGGCGGCCCGGCCCTGCAGTCTCCAAGTGCGATTTTAATGGAAGCATCTACCGGGCAGGTCATTTACGAAAAAGATGCGGATGAAAAAAGAAGTCCTGCCAGCATCACAAAAATTATGACGCTCATCCTTATTTTTGATGCTCTGGAATCCGGTAAGATCAAGCTGACCGATGAGGTTGTAACCAGTGCCCATGCAAAATCCATGGGAGGATCTCAGGTATTTCTGGAAGAAGGAGAAGTACAGACGGTTGAAACCATGATCAAATGTATTGTTGTTGCGTCAGGCAATGATGCATCCGTTGCCATGGCGGAGTACATAGCAGGAACAGAGGATGAATTTGTAAAGATGATGAATGAGCGGGCGGCAGCTCTTGGAATGACAAATACCCATTTTGAAGACTGCTGCGGTCTTACAGAATCGCCTACCCATGTGACAACTGCCAGAGATATTGCAACCATGTCAAGGGAACTGATTAATAAGTATCCACAGATTCATAACTATTCAACCATCTGGATGGAAAACATCACTCACGTGACGAAGCAGGGAACGAAAGAATTTGGTCTGTCAAATACCAATAAGCTTTTAAAAATGGCAACAAACTTTAATGTAACAGGTTTAAAGACCGGATCTACTTCTATTGCAAAGTACTGTCTCTCTGCAACTGCAGAAAAAGATGGTGTCCGTCTTATTGCCTCTATTATGGCAGCGCCGGATTATAAGGTGAGGTTTGCAGATGCCCAGACTCTCTTAAACTATGGTTATGCAAACTGTAAGCTATATGAAGATAAAGAGATGCTGCCCCTTCCGGATATGATTGTAGATAATGGTGTGGATGAGAAAGTTCCTTTAAAATACGGCGGCTCTTTTTCCTATTTAAGTCTGAAAGGGGAAGATTTTGCTGCAATAGAAAGAAAGCTGGAGCTGGTTCCGTCCGTAACTGCTCCGATTGAAGAAGGCCAGCCTGCAGGAAACCTTGTATATAGCCTTGGCGGAAAGAAGATCGGAGAAGTCCCGGTTCTGACAGCAGGAGCTGTACGGGAAGCGAAGTTTGGAGATTATTTAAAACGCCTTCTTCATGCGTTTAGTTTGTAGAAGAAATATGAAAAAGCGCTTTTTTCTAAATTGGGAAAAGCGCTTTTTTGCTAGTGTGCCAGGCATGGCACTAATCTAGCTGGTGCTAGTCGTGTTTCAAAAGCTGTCATCAGCTATGCTTGTTTCCATTTGGTTGCATTATTTATCATTTAATAATTAATTATATATTAAATATTTAGTAATAATTAATGCATTTATAGATTTTAAAAAAAATATCTGTTATATTATATCAGTAACTACAAATTCTATTTTTACAAGGGGGTAATTAAAATGAAGAAGCTACATTTATTAGTAACAAGTATTACAATGGTTTTAATGTTTTCAATCAGCGTTTCTGCTTCTACGCACGAAATCGAGATCAATGGTGAAACTGTTAAAGTTGAAACTATTGGTAACGTACAAGTAGTTGATATCAATGATCCATTATATGATTTAGATTATACTAATGGTGAACTGGTAAATGGAAAAATAGTTTATACTGCTCCAGAGTCGCAGAAATCAATGTTAAGATCAATTGGCTCATTTAGTTTTACAATAAATGATAAAGTTAACACAAATTATGAATATAATTCTTCATCTACGTGGAGTGTAGCTACACAAGCGAAATTATTAAATAAAAAAACAAAAGCTACATATACATCTAGTGATCATTACTACGTTGTATCTATAATGCAAGATTATAAAACTCCTTTATTTTCTTATAAGGGTAAAGCAGATAATATAAAAGGAGGTGTCAAATTTACAAATGTACCAACAGGTACGAATTTAGCTATACAAGTAAGAAATGAAACTGAACTGCCCAATAGTGATACTTATTTGGATGGAAAAGGTAGTACTACTTTTAAGTAATTATTAAAAAAGGAGCAGAATTGTACTGCTCCTTTTCCAATATGAAAGGTATAATTATAATGAAAATTAAATTATTATTTATATTATTATTTGTTTCACTATTTATATTCGGCTGCAAAAGCGAGAATTTTAACAAAAATGAAAATAATGTTAAGGTTGAAGGAATAACATCAGATAATAAGTTAAATGAATATACAGCTCATTATTCTGATGTTGAATATAAATATGGAGATGAGATCTTTGGTCAGTCTATTCGGATAGATTTAAAAAAAGACGAATTTGATAAAATACCTAATTCTGACTTTGTAGAGTTTGTAAATATAAACAGTAAAATGAATGATAATATTGTCATTGCATTTGAAGACAATACGGCAATTATTTTTACTAATACTTATGAATATGGCAAATATGGTAAATGGGATTCAAATCTTGGAATAACAGAATTAATTGGAGAATATAGTTTAGATAAAAATAATCATTATTTATATAATGAATTAACTAAACAATAACATGGGGCATAAAAATACTATGCTATATAATGATTTCATATAAAATAAACCTTCTAACTTATCTGAACCGCCCCTTGTCAAGTAGAAAGGTAAAATAACTAAAATTATTAAGATGATGCGACCAGTTAAGTGGTCGCATTTCTTATGCTGATTGCTGTTTAGCAGCTAATTTAGCTCTATAATTCTCTATACGTTTATTTATAGGAATTGGATATTGTTTTGGGAGTTTTGATTGCATGGCAGCATCCGTTGGGGTGAGATTATCATATCGTTCTTGATATCGCCCATTGTTATAATAGTCGATGTATTCCCTTATGGCTTCTCTCAACTCTTCTTCTGTATTAAAATCAGAAATATAGTACATCTCTGATTTGATGATTCCCCAGATGCCTTCTATTGGCCCGTTATCAATACAGAATCTGGCACGGGACATGGATTGTATCATTCCCTGTTCTCTCAGCTTTTGCCGAAATATACTGCTTGTATATTGATACCCCATGTCACTATGAAATATGATGCTGCTTCTGGATTCGCCACCAGTGCCAGATTATAGGTATGTTCATCAATTGTTGTTTTTCTTCTTGATTCAGCCATATAGACCTCCTGTTTCGGATTATAATCTTTAAGTTCTATA
>SVDS01000228.1 GCA_015057715.1 Paenibacillaceae bacterium | reverse complement strand
GTGGCGCGCAACAAAGCCCGGGTTTCCACCAGAAATATGGCCATGTCCAGACAGAAAAAGCTGGACAAAATGGATGTGATTGAACTTTCCAAAGATAAACCAAAGCCTGAGTTTCATTTTATGGAAGCCCGTACTGCAGGAAAAATGATATTTGAGACAAAGGATCTGGTAATTGGATACGAGGAGCCATTATCAAAACCACTGAATCTGATCATGGAAAGAGGAGAAAAGATTGTTTTATCAGGAGCCAACGGCATTGGTAAGACTACTTTATTAAAAAGCATTCTGGGTGTCACGCCTTCTTTAAAAGGAAATGTGGAACTGGGAGATTACCTGACCATTGGTTATTTTGAGCAGGAGATGGCTCCTGGCAACACTACTACCTGTATTGAAGAGATCTGGAAAGAGTTTCCTTCCTATACTCAGTATCAGGTTCGTTCTGCCCTTGCCAAATGCGGACTTACCACCAACCATATTGAGAGCCAGGTTCGGGTGCTCAGCGGAGGCGAACAGGCAAAGGTCCGTTTGTGTAAGCTGTTAAACAGAGAAACCAATGTTCTTTTGCTGGATGAGCCGACCAACCATCTTGATGTGGAGGCAAAAGAAGAGTTAAAACGGGCACTGATGGAATATAAGGGAAGTATCCTTTTGATCTGCCATGAGCCGGAGTTTTATGAAGGAGTTGCAACAAAAGTAATTGACTGTCGGGAGTGGGCATTAAAGTTATCCTGATAATATGAAAAGACGGGATTTGATCTCTTGAAAAAGAATCAAATCCCGATTTAGAATAAAAAAAATCCGCTTCCGCCATTGGGAAACAGATTCGTTAATTTTTTAGGGGGGCCGGACGGTTTGCACCGTCCGGTATGAGTATGAAAAAGCTTTGTGATTTCAAGTAAGTTACTTGAAACAAAAGGCCCGTCATCCTTTCGGATAACGTATTATCAGTATATGATATAAATGTGAAGAAAATGTGTCCCGTACATTAAAAAAACATAAACAAAATAAAAATTAAAAAAACCCTTTCAAAACGTAATGTTATTGTATATAATAAGATAGAAAATGTGACTTCATTTACCAATTAACATAAATTTGAAGATAAAGGAAACCCTGGGAACAGGATACAGCGAACAGGAGGAAGATTATTATGATGATGTCTAATGACATTGGAATTGATTTAGGTACAGCAAGCATACTGGTTTATATCAAAGGAAAAGGTGTGGTTTTAAAAGAGCCGTCAGTTGTGGCCATAGACCGTGATACCAATAAAATAAAGGCAATCGGAGAAGAAGCAAGGCTGATGATCGGTAGAACACCCGGTAATATTGTAGCAGTCAGACCTTTGCGCCAGGGTGTTATTTCTGATTACACAGTAACAGAAAAGATGCTGAAGTATTTTATCAACAAAGCAGTAGGAAAGAAAACATTAAGAAAACCAAGAATCAGTGTCTGCATTCCCAGTGGTGCCACTGAAGTTGAAAAGAAAGCAGTAGAAGATGCAACTTATCAGGCAGGAGCCAGAGAAGTTGCGATTATTGAAGAGCCGGTTGCAGCAGCGATTGGAGCTGGAATTGATATTTCCAAGGCATGCGGCAATATGATCGTTGATATTGGTGGCGGTACTTCCGATATCGCAGTGATTTCATTAGGCGGTACAGTTGTCAGCACTTCTATTAAAGTGGCTGGTGATGATTTTGATGAGGCTCTTGTCCGCTATATGCGTAAGAAGCATAACCTTTTAATTGGTGAGAGAACAGCAGAAGAGATTAAGATCAACATCGGTGCTGCTTACCGCAGACCAGAAGTTTTAACCATGGAAGTAAGAGGAAGAAACCTGGTAACAGGCCTTCCAAAGACCATTGTGGTAACTTCGGACGAGACTCTTGATGCTTTAAAAGAGCCGGCGATGCAGATCGTAGACGCCGTTCATAATGTTCTGGAGAGAACTCCGCCAGAACTGGCTGCTGATATTTTTGACAGAGGAATTGTTTTAACAGGAGGCGGTTCTTTATTAAGCGGATTAGATGCACTGATCGAAGAGAAGACAGGCATTACAACTATGATAGCAGAGGATCCGCTGACTGCAGTTGCTATTGGAACCGGTAAATTTATCGAATTTATGCATGGCGGAAACAATAAAACAGAATTTTAACTGCTCTTAACAGCCCTGGCGGTATCCATTGATTCCGGCAGGGTTCCTTTTGCGGCAGTCTCTTACCATTTACGGAGGAAACATGGCGACAGTCTGCGGATTTGTAGAAAAAATTAAATACAGGAACGAAGACAATGGTTATACGGTGCTGAGCCTTTCAGAAGATGGTGAGGAGTATACGCTGGTAGGCAATTTTCATTATATCAGTGAAGGGGAACGGATTGAAGCGGTTGGGATTTTAACGGAACACCCCGTTTATGGGGAGCAGATGTCTGTGGAAAGCTATGAAATCAAAGCTCCTGAGGATACTGCTGCCATGGAACGTTACTTAGGTTCCGGAGCGATAAAGGGTGTAGGTGCTGCATTGGCGGCCAGAATTGTCCGCCGGTTTAAAGCCGATACCTTCCGGATCATGGAAGAAGAGCCGGAACGCCTTTCCGAGGTAAAGGGTGTCAGTGAAAAGCTTGCCATGTCTATTTCCAATCAGGTGGAACAAAAAAAAGAGATGCGCCAGGCTATGATGTTCCTTCAGGAATATGGCATTTCCATGAATCTTGCAGTGAAGATCTACCAGGAATATGGCCCCAGGCTTTACAGCATTGTGAAGGAAAATCCTTATCAGATGGCAGATGACATATCCGGCGTGGGATTTAAAATGGCGGATGAGATTGCCAGAAAAGCAGGTATTTTTACAGATTCGGATTTCCGGATTAAATGCGGAGTTTTGTATACCCTTTTGCAGGCGACTTCAAACGGTCATACTTATTTGCCGGAAGAGGAGCTCCTTTCCTCTGCTTCTGATCTGCTGAAAGTAGAGCAGGCATCCATAGAAAAGCATCTGATGGACATGCAGCTGGACAAACGTCTCGTGATCAGAGAGACGGACGGAAAGCGGACTGTCTATGCCTCCCAGTATTACTATATGGAACTGAATGTGGCAAAGATGCTTCATGATTTAAATATAAGAGGAACCATGCCTGAGGACGAGATCAGAACCAGGCTTATTAAGATTCAGGAAAAAGAACAGATTGAGCTGGATGAAAAGCAGGTAATGGCGGTAGTAGAAGCGGTAAACAGCGGCCTTTTGATTATTACGGGAGGACCTGGAACCGGAAAAACCACTACCATTAATACCATTATCCGTTTTTTTGAAAGCGAGGAGATGGAGATATTGCTGGCAGCTCCTACGGGCAGGGCAGCAAAGCGCATGAAAGAAGCCACCGGTTATGAGGCGCGAACCATACACCGGATGTTAGAACTGTCTGGTGTTCCGGGAGACGAGCGTTCCGTATCCATGCATTTTGAACGGAATGAAGAGAATCCTTTGGATGCCGATGCTGTGATCATTGATGAGACATCGATGGTGGATATTCATCTTATGCAGTCTCTCTTAAAAGCCATAAATCCCGGAACCAGACTGATACTGGTGGGAGATGTGGATCAGCTTCCCAGCGTTGGACCCGGGAATGTGCTTCGGGATTTAATTGAATCCCAAAGTTTTAATGTGGTAATGCTGACAAAGATTTTCCGTCAGGCGAACCAGAGTGATATTGTTGTGAATGCTCATATGATAAACCGGGGAGAAACGGTTCCTCTTGGGAAAAAGAGTAATGACTTCTTGTTCATTAAAAGGGAAGAACCCAATACCATTATCAATGCCATGATTACACTGGTACAAAGTAAACTTCCTTCCTACGTACAGGCGGATCCCTTTGACATTCAGATTATGACACCTATGAGAAAAGGTGCCATGGGAGTGGAGCGTCTCAATACCATTCTTCAGGAATATTTAAATCCCCCTTCCGAGGCAAAGCAGGAACGGGAATCGGCGGGCGTGATTTACCGGACCGGCGATAAAGTGATGCAGATTAAGAATAACTATAATATGGAATGGGAAGTCAGAAACAAGTATGGGATTCCGGTGGAAAAGGGAACTGGAATTTATAACGGAGACATAGGAATTATTCGTGAGATGAATTCCTTCGCCGAGCTTGTGACTGTGGAATTTGACGAGGGACGGCTGGTGGAATACAGCTATAAGCAGTTAGAAGAATTAGAACTCGCTTATGCCATTACCATTCATAAATCCCAGGGAAGTGAGTATCCGGCAGTGGTAATTCCTGTATTCCCCGGACCAAGAATGCTGATGACGAGAAACTTAATCTATACAGCGGTTACCCGTGCAAAGACCTGCGTCTGCCTGGTTGGCCTGCCAGGTACGTTTCAGGATATGGTAAACAATGAAATGGAACAGCGCAGATATTCCGGTCTGAAAGATCGTATCTGCGAAATCTATAAGCTGCCTTAAATTCTATGGGCAGACAAGGATCTATGTCTGCCCGTCTTTTATTTCTTAAAAGGAGAATCAGTCCTTATGCAATCCTCTTTTTTTATCGACCTCTTATTTCCAAGAAGATGTCCGGTCTGTGACGGAATTGTCATGCCAAAAGGCAGGCTGATCTGCCCGGATTGTGTCAGAGTGCTTTCCTTTGTAAAGGATCCTGTATGCAAAAAATGCGGAAAGGAACTTTTTAGCAGTGAAATGGAATACTGTTTTGACTGCGTGAAGCACGAAAGAACTTTTGAGTATGGCAGGGCTCTGATTAATTATGACGAGCACGCAAAAACCTCAATGGCAAAGATAAAATATAAAAACAAACGGGAGTATCTGGATTTTTACGGAGATGCCATAAGTCTGCGTTATGAGAAGATAATAAGACGTATGGAGGCCGGCGGTCTGGTCCCCGTTCCTGTTCATCCTTCGAGAAAAAAAGAAAGAGGATTTAATCAGGCGGAAATTCTTGCACAAAAGATAGGAGCAAAACTTAATATCCCCGTCTTTCCTGATATGCTGGTAAGAAATAAAAAAACCATGCCTCAGAAAGCCCTCAATCCTACAGAACGTTTAAAAAATCTGGAGGAAGCTTTTATGCCCGGAAAAATAGTTCCTGGCGTAAAAAATGTGATTTTAATTGATGATATTTATACCACCGGAAGTACAGTGGAAGCATGTACCCGTGTACTGAAAAA
>SVDS01000227.1 GCA_015057715.1 Paenibacillaceae bacterium | reverse complement strand
AAATGATATATGCAGATACAGGGAAGGCGGTTCTTGAAATTGAACCGGTATAACTTGTAACTATAAACCCAAGCGGCGCTCTGCGCCGTTCAGAGCGGAATGGCCGCTCCACTCATGCGAAACGGCTCTTCCGCTAAAGCGAAATTTGCAAAAGCTACTTCGTTTCCGAAGCGATCACTTCAGTATGTGCCGTAGCAAACACAAAAATCGCGAGTATCGATTCTGATTCATTTTTCTATACCGGAACAGGAAGCGTTTCAAATCTCATAAGTGAGAATGAAGATAGATTTGTACAACATGATATGATTGTTCGATAGAACAGTATTGCAAAGATATTATTCAGTTATCTCGTACAAAGGTTGAGCGGTTCTCTGAAACCCTCCTTTTTTCGGTATTTGCGCGTTCACAAGATGATTCGAGTCCCGTCTCGCGTTTTCGTCAGCGGTTGATCTTGTGGAGATTTTTTTTCTCGGCGACGATCAGCAGTTTGTCGGATTCCCGCATAGGATGATCCGGCTCGATAGTGGCCCAGTGATCCTCCTTTTTCACGGCAATTACATTGACACCGTAATTTTTGCGGAGATTTAATTGACGCACATCTTTTCCGATCCATTTGGCCAATGGATTCATTTCGACCATACAGAGTGTTTTATCTACCTGGAAATAATCCAGAAAGGTGTTGGAGGCAAGAATTCTGGCGGACTGCTGTCCGCCATATTCTTCGGGGATGATCACTTTATCCGCGCCGATCTTTTTTAAGATCGATGTCATACGATCTGAAGAACTTTTGGCAACGATGAGAGGGACCCCCTGCTCATTCGCAACAGCGACGGACATGATGCTCGCGGACAGATTGCCGCTCATACAGACCGCTGCGATATCCATATTCTTCAGTCCCAGCTTTGTCACTTCATCTTCATTTCTCAAATCCGCCACGACTGCTGAGGTGGAATATGCGGCAGCATCTTTTACTTTATCTTCATTGATATCTGCGATCAGAACATCTGCCCCCATTTCATACATGCTCTGTGCCAGACTGGTTCCGTATTTTCCTAATCCTAAAACTGCGATAGATTTTGTCATGTTTTCCTCCTTAGCCTACAAAAAACTTTCCTTCAATGTATTTACATTGGTTTTCCCGTTTCGACCTTCCCGCAAAGAAGATTGCGAGGGAAATGGGACCGATCCTGCCCAGATACATGGCAAGAATAATGATCAGGCGTCCCACTGTGTTCAGACCTGCTGTCAGATCTCGGGTAAGACCGACTGTCGCGGAAGCACTGATCACTTCAAACAATGCATCCTGTATACTGACCGGATTGGTAGCGATCAGGGTCAGCGTCAGCAGGATGACGGTAAAAGAACTGACAGATACGATGACGGAGGCCTTTTTCATGGATTCATCCGATACCTTGCGATGAAAAAGTATATGGGTATCATCTGATTTGATATACGAAAAAATGCCTGCGATCGCCAGATAAAAAGTAACCGTCTTAATGCCGCCTGCGGTTCCGACAGGAGAACCGCCGATAAACATCAGAACGTAAGTGATCACGCAGGAAAAATCTGTCAGTTCCGCCTGTGGGAAGGTCGCAAACCCCGCGGTCCTGAGAGTGACAGACTCAAATAAGCTGTTAAGGAGCTTGTCCGGGAGAGTCATGTTTCCTATCGTGGACGGATTCCCGTATTCTGCGGTAAAAAATGCCACCCATCCGGTAAGGATCAGCAGGGAAGTAACCAGAAGTACCAGTTTGGTATGCTCGCTGAGACGTTTAAAGATCTGAACCGGATGAAACCGCCTGGCAACACCGTTTCTTAAGCCCGCAGACAGATCAAACCAGACGACATAGCCAAGACCGCCCAGTATGATGAGCACCATCGTAACACAGAGGATGATAGCATTGGAATGATAATCGGAAAGGCTGACAGCTCCAATGATATCGATCCCGGCATTACAGAAAGCAGAGACTGCGGTAAAGACGGAAATCCAAATTCCCTTTCCGATACCGAATTCTGGAACAAATACGATCATATAAAAGAAAGCACCGGCCAGTTCAACAGCCAGAGTACCCTTGAAAATCCGGATCAGAATCTTCAGGATTCCGGTATCTGTATTGAGGTTCAGAGAATCCTGCAGCATTTTCCGGTCTCCAAGTGAAAATTTCTTCTGTGTAAGGAGCATGATCATCGAAACCACGGTAATGATACCAAATCCTCCGATCTGGATCAGGCATAGTATGACCACATGCCCAAAACTGCTCCAGTGGCGGAATGTATCTACAACCACAAGTCCGGTAACACAGACAGAAGTAGTTGCCGTGAATAAAGCAGTAATAAAATCTGTCCATTGACCGGTGGCTGATGAGACAGGCAACATTAATAATAAGGCGCCCGACAAAATTGCAGCCAAAAAGCTGAGCGGGATCAGACGGGTTGACGAAATTCTTTTTCGTTTCATAAGCTCCTCCCAAATAACATGACCTCATTATAACGCGCGATGTGATAATGGAAAAGTATTTTTTTCGGATCGTGATCATATGGAAAATTTAAAAAATTTTTTGAAAACACATGACACAGCCAATTTTTTGTGGTAAAATACTTTTTGGATTTACTAATAGATCCAATTCATCTGAATAAGTTATCTATTAAGCAGGATTAGTACATCGGTAGTATGCAAGCTTCCCAAGCTTGAGAGGCGGGTCCGACTCCCGTATCCTGCTTTTTTTGATGCAATTCTTTAATCCCTTTATTCGCAAGGGCTAACTCCCACAAACGCTTTTGGAATGATTATTGACGAATATTTACCTGCTGAAAAAGTGACGAAGAAGCGCCCGAAGTGACTGCAGAGGCTTGAAATCATTGGATTTGAGGGGGATGTGGGAATGATTATGGGTGGAAAGGTGGATACGGCAGTAGTGCCTTGCGGGGGAGGCGTTACTGCCATTTAGTTTGGTTTACTATAAATGATTAACTCGCTTACGTCTACATCCAAGTAATAGCATAGTTTCCAAATCAAGCTTGTGTCCAGACGTTGAAAATCACCACGACAATATCTGTTGAAATTGGTTCGAGGAATGTTCAAATCTCTACAAATCTGATTCTTGCTTATTTTCTTTTGCTTCAATATTTCATTTATTTTTAGTGACAGAGAACCATAATCCATAGGAGACCCCTTTACTTCTTTTAAGATATTTTATATAATAGGTATTGATATAGTAATTCACTATATGGAGAGGGTTTTCATTTTTTGATCCATGTGATTATTACCTCAATTCTTAGTGATAACCACATATTACACAATCTACTGTATCATTAATTGGACTTTCCTATTAGACCAACACACTTATTGACTAACACCATATTATATTGGGTTTTATAAAGATGGGACATATCAAAATGTAGTTCTGATGTGTAATGCGTCATCACTTATATCAAATTGCAGAGCTGTTGGACTAATGGGAGATAGTGATAATGTATATGCATTTTCAGGAATAATAGCAAGTATGTTTGATAGTACATTAACGGTTGATGATGCTTTATATGATCTAGTACATCGTTCTAAGGTAAAGGTGGATGGTGTAGCAATAAATATCGCTCCGGCTGGGGAAAATGCAATATCCACTTTTTTGCCTAGATAATGTAAATAAGTATTAGAAGGAGAGGGATTTAATGAAAAAATATTTGATGAAAGTTATGGTTATAGTTTCAATTTTATTATGCTATTTTGGAGTAATTAGTATTAATATTAAAGCTGCTCAAACTCCAAAATTGGATAAGAAAAAAATTGTAATTCAAGAGGGCGTAATAAAACGTATTAAATTAAAAAATGCTTCTGGAAAAGTTAAATGGTCTTCAACAAATAAAAAGATAGCTACTGTAACATCTAAAGGAAAAATAAAGGGTGTTCACGAAGGTACAGCATATATTGTTGCAAAATATAAAAACAAAAAATATAAATGTAAAGTAACGGTCAAAGCAAATTCAAATAGTGTAATAAATCCAGAAACTACATTGATTACTTTGCAAAAAGGGGAAAGCTGTGCAATTTTAATACATACTGATAAAGGAAAAGATATTTCATATCATACATCAAATAAGGGAATATCTTTAACATGGGGGACATGGATAGGAAATTCTATTCCTATAACGGTAACGGCAAATTGGGTTGGTGAATCAAGTTTTTATATTTCAGATTCAAATAATAGTGCAATACGAACTCAAAGTATAAAAGTAATAGTTAATGATGTATCAAATAGCTTTGTAGAAGTAGATACCACTCCAATTGAATTATTATTGGGAGAGAGTAAGACTCTGTGGATACAAACAGATAAAGGAGCACCAGTGTCATTTGTAAAAAATGATGATAATATTTCCTTAAAATTTGGTGATTGGGCAGGAACATCAGTACCTATAACAATTACTGCAAAAGCTTCTGGTAAAAGCAGTTTTTACATTGTTGATAAAAATAATGCTAGTGTAAAGACTGCGAATATAGAGGTAAATGTAGCACAACAGATTTCATGCACTGCAAGACAAAATTTTGTATATCCTAACCGAAAGGGAGGCATGTGCTTTAGATTAGATGATTGTCAAGTTGAGCAAAGATATGCAAGTAATAATAAGTATACTATTAAGATATTCGTATCTGGGGAAGTTCTGTGTAACACAAACCACACAGAATGGATGTGCTATGCTAAATTATATGATGAAAGTGGAACACTTATAGAATCGAGTCTTTTGCAAATTCCTTCTTCTTCATCTGCTGGAGATACTTTAAAAGATTATTGTGTTACTACCATACCTTATATTTCTTTAGATAAAGGAAAAAAGTATACTATTACATTTAATCCCAAGTGTGGTTATGCAATTTCCTATGAACAGTTTATGAAGGAAATAGATAAATGGAGATGATAGAGAATTTTGATAAGAAAAAAATAGTGCAATAGCAAATACAAGGGGGCAGGTCAAAATCCTGCCCCCAAAATATTTTATTTTTTCGATCATCCCCCCTAATTTTATCATCAGTCCGCCATCACGGGATAGATCAGCACAAGGCTGTCATCCGATGATAATAAGAACAGCGTTTCCACCCATTTCACATCATTCAACTCAGAATCCCCGATATATTCCTGATACTCAAATTCCCTCGGATCAATCTTATAAAAATCCCATACATCCACGATGGAATCCT
>SVDS01000226.1 GCA_015057715.1 Paenibacillaceae bacterium | reverse complement strand
AGAAGGGTAACAATGACAAGTGTTGGAATTCCATTTAAAATCTCCGCAAACCGCTGCATGGCATTATCCACTGCACCGCCAAAATATCCGCTGATCAGACCATAGCTCATGCCAAAGCACATATCAACAAGAACAGCTACCAAAGCAATGTAGAGGGAGATTCTGGTTCCCATAAATGTCCTGGTAAAGATATCCCTGCCCAATACGTCCGTGCCGAACCAGTAATAAGTATTCTCAAGTCCGGTAGTCTTTTGAGGATCAACGTACCGGTTAACCGTAACTTTACCGGTGGAGGTGTTCATGGTTTCTGATCCATCCATAATACCCCATTTTTCCAGTACCGGAACTCTTGGCGCAAGATTCTGGTTTGCTATGATCTGTTCATTGTATGTATAGCCATTCATATATGGGCCGGCAATTGCCAGGAAAATCACAAAAACTATAGCAATAAATCCCGCTGCTGCCCCTTTATTCTTTAAAAAAGAAGATATGACATCTTTCCAGTAAGACTGAGCCGGATAAACCCGTTCTATTCCTATCCTGTGGTTATCAGCCATTAAAAAATCATCCGGCTTAAATTCAAACGATACTGATTCCCTGTTATGACTGCTCATAATCATCCTCCTTTGCCAGCCTGATCCTCGGATCAATAAGACCATATAAGATATCCACAGCAAGCATGATTCCGATATACATGGCACTGTATATAAATGCCAGAGTTACGATCACATTATAATCATTGGACTGAATGGCCGTGACCAGAAGGCTTCCGATTCCAGGAATGGAGAATATTTTTTCCACCACCAGAGAACCGGTCATCAGACTGACAACAAGAGGTGCCAGAACTGTGACAATGGGAATCAGTGCATTTCTTAATCCATGAATCAGTATGAGACGCCAGCTGGGAAGCCCTTTGCTTTCTGCAAGAAGCATATAATCGGATCCCAGAACCTCCAGCATTTCTGTTCTGGTAAACCTGGCTACCGTTGCTACCGTAAACATGGCTAAGGAGATGGTAGGAAGAACTGATGATTTTACCGCTTCCTGCTGCTGATACAATAAAGGAAACCATTTAAACTGATAGCCCAGGGTATAAGACAGTCCCAATGCAAATACATAAGACGGAAGACTAACTCCAAGAACAGAAATAACCGTTGTCATAGTATCAAAAATCGTATTATGCTTTAAAGCGGCTATGAGTCCCAATACCAGTCCCACCACAGTTCCAAGTAAAACTGCCTGCCCTCCGATTCTGATGGAAATAGGAAGTCTGGTTGCTAAAAGTGTGGTAATAGACGTATTCTTGGAAATGGTATAGGATACCCCAAAGTCGCCGGACAGCATGTTCTTCACATAGTTTATAAACCGTATAAATACCGGTTTATCCAGACCGTATTTGGCATTTAACAGCGCCACCTGAGACTGGGTTAGTTTCTCATCATTGAACGGGGAACCCGGCATCAGTTCCAGCATCAGAAATAATATAAGCAGGATAGCCAGTAAAGTGGCTGCTGAAATGCAGATTCTCTTAACAATATATCGTTTCACAAACGTTACCCTCCCAAATTAAGCAGCCAGAGGAATAACAGGCAGGACCTGTAACCCTCCGGCAGCCAGAATATAAAACTCACAAAGTCTTATTTCTTAGTCGTATTTTTAAAATAACGGTTGATCGCGATGGAGTGGAATTCCACGCCTTCAACACCAGCTTTCTGCATTACTGCATTTCCCTTCTGGTAAACCGGAAGAATTACTGCATCGTCACAGACAATCTTTTCTGCACCAATTAAGGCTTTCCATCTTGCTGCAGGATCAAGTGCAAGTTCGCCTTTCTTAGCAGACTGAATGATGGAATCATATTCAGCATTGGACCAGAATCCATAGTTATTGGGGCTGTCAGTAATCCACATGTCAAGATAAGTCATAGGATCCGCATAGTCCGGTCCCCAACGGGTAAGACCAAGTTCAAAAGTACCTTCCTGCATGCGCTCTACACGGTTTTTCTTAGGCATCTGCTCTAAGTTAATGGTGATTCCCGGAAGCGTGGTCTGTATTTCAGACTGGAGGAACTGTGCCACGTTAATGGCGGACTCCGTATCTTCTACAATCATGGTGTAGGTCAGACTCTCCACTCCCAATTCTTTTTTAGCCTCTTCCCAATATTTTAAAGCCTCTGCCTTATCTGTCTTAAAATAGTTGCTTCCTGCATCTTCTCTGTAATCTTTTCCGTCAGGACCTGTTGCAAGAAGGGTCGGTACTGCAAAATATGCTGGAATAGAGCCATCTTTTAAAATATTTTTGCATACTGCCTCTTTGTCAAAGCAAAGAGATAATGCTTTTCTTAAATTGAGGTTTTCAAGGCCTGCCACTTTGGTGTTGGGTGATATATACCATAAGTATCCAGCCATAATATTCTTAAATTCAGGATCTGCCTGGAACTGCTCCACCTGCTCACCAGAAAGTGTGACTAAGTCCAAATCTCCGTTCTGATATGCAAGCATTGCCTGTTGGGAATCCTTAATAACCTGATAATTAATTCCATCAAGTTTTACCTTTCCTGCATCCCAGTAATCCGGATTTTTCTCCAATGTAATGGTAGTTGCTGCCGGCTCATAAGCGGTAATCTTAAATGGTCCGTTTGACAGCAGCGTATCCGGTGTACTCGCATACTGGTCACCACACTTGGTGAAAAATTCTTCATTTACCGGATAGAAGGTTGGGAAAGCCATTAAAGATTCAAAAAATGGCACCGGAACGTCAAGCTCAACTTTCAGTGTCTTATCATCAACCGCAGTTACTCCCAGTTCTTCTATTGGTTTTTCACCTGAAGAAACTGCATCTGCGTTCTTAATGCCTGCGATTCCTACAATAAAAGCGTATTCACTTGCCGTTACTGGATTCACTGCCCTTCTCCATGCAAATACAAAATCCTTAGCTGTAACAGGTGTTCCATTGGACCATTTTGCATCCCTTAAATGATAGGTAAGAGTCAGCCCATCTGCGCTCTTATCCACACTCTCTGCCAATGCGGGGACCGGTTTCCCGTCTGCATCCAGTTCATAGAGTCCATCCGTAGTATCAGCAATTACTTCGAATGATGTTCCATCTGTCGCTATCTGGGGGTCCATCGAAGCAACCTCCACATCGATATGTACGTTTAATGCATTACCTTTTGCTGCTTCCGCCGCCTTTGTTTCCGCCGCAGCCTGGGTTGTGCCTGAGACTGGAGCCGCTGGTTTGGAATTCCCACAGGCGGTTAAAGACCAGACCATTAATCCGGAGATCCCCAGTGACACCATTTTTTTCATGGCTTTCTTCATTTAATTACCTCCCAATTCAATTAAATTAAAAAAAATAAAGGCATCTGGCAGAATTATATTCTGTTCAGACGCCTTAGTCTTAATTTTCTATAACTTTATGATATTTTTATATATTTGTCAATAGTTTTCGATATCCATTGCTTATAATAAAATCAATAAGTTAATTTTTGAATTACTCACTTAATATAGCAAAGCAATGTATTAAATAAATTAATATTATTACCTCATTTTTTATATAAATATGCTGATACAAATAAAATAAGACGCAGAATCTTATCAATTCAACGTCTTGCTTTCATTCCATTATGTTTCCAAACCGAAACGCTCTTCCAATATACTTCTAAGTACATCAACGATACCGCCTGCATCAATTCCGGTCTCATCAACGGTGATATCCGCGTACTGCTCATAATAAGGAATCCGCTCTTCATACAGATCCTTTAGTGTCATACCATCTTTCAGCACAACTCCACGATCTGTTAAATTGCCAAGCCGTTCCTCTACTGCTTCATAACTGAGTTTTAAATACACCACTGTACTGATCTTTTTCAGATGTTCCATGGCTTCCTTTCCATAGATAACACTTCCTCCCGGAGCAATGACACTGTTATGAACGGAAAGCTCAGCATTCACTCTGTTCTCCACGTTAAGAAAGCCTTCTTGTCCCTCCTCGGCAATAATCTCTTTTAACAGCCGTCCCTCCTGTTCCTGGATTACGATATCCACATCAACAAAGGAATACCCCAGGCGCTTTGCTAAAAGAACCCCTACTGTACTCTTTCCTGAGGCCGGCATTCCAATTAAGGTAATGTTGTCAAGATTCTGGTTTCTTCTCATTTCCTTTTCCTCCTGTCCTTTGACTTCTTATCCGATTTTCTTACTGAATAGCCAAAAGTGCCCACCTTTTTTCCAAGTTCAAAATATTCTCCATGGGAATAAGTAATCAGTTTGGACTGATTCAGATGAAATTTGTTCTGCTCATCCATATACCGGTTGTCTACCGTTACGCCTACTACCTCAGCAAGAAAAAGATCATGACTTCCAAGGGGTTTGATCTCTGTAACTTTACAGGAGAGAATCACCGGGCTTTCTGCTATTCCCGGCACTCCTATATTTGTTAAAGTACAGGGGGTTAATTTCATATCCGCAAATTTATCTACATCTCTACCAGATTTCACACCGCAGTAATCTGCTGCCCGAACCAAATCTGCAGTCACCAGATTTAAAGCAAACTCACCGGTTTCCTTAATAATATTATAGGAGTAGCGCTCCCGCCTGATGGAAATGGACAGCATCGCAGGAGAAGAACAGATCGTCCCGGCCCAGGCTATCGTAATGATATTGGGCTTTTCTCCCTGCCGCATACAGCTCACCATAACTGCAGGTACTGGATAAAGCATATTTCCAGGCTTCCAGTCTATCTTGCCGGATGGCTTTGCCTGCCCGGACTCTCTGCTATTCTTTTCTTTCATGATTCCTGCCTCCCTCTATTCCTGTACTGCAAGCATAATACCAGGAATCAGCTGCTTTTTCCTGGATACAACACCAGGAAGACTTACCAGATGATCTTCACCGCTGTCTGTGGAATCCTCTGCACGGAATGCAGTTGCAATCAGTTGTTTCGCACCCTGTCCCTCACAAAGAAGTTCTGTGGATTCCGTTAGAATACTGGTCAGCATGAAGAACATCATGTCTACCCCATGCTCCTCTCTGGCTTTCTTCATATAAGGAAGCATTCTCTCTTTTAATTCATCAAGTTCCTTTGAATTTAAAGAGCTGATCTGTCCTACTCCAAAGTTCACCTTTCCAAATGTAAACTTCTTAAAGTCCTGATAGAAAATCTCTCCGTCTGTTTTACCTTTTAAATTGCTTCCTGCTGCAAACATGGATGAAGCGTATTTTTCCACCTCAATCCCTGCAATGTCTGCAAGATTAAGGGCCGCCCTCTTATCTGCCTCTGTGCAGGTAGGAGA
>SVDS01000225.1 GCA_015057715.1 Paenibacillaceae bacterium | reverse complement strand
GAGGCTTTTCAGAATCATCCTGAAATAGACTCAATCGCAGTTGTCTGCGTAGATGGTTGGGAGCAGATGCTTTTGGCGTATGCCAAACAGTTTAATATAACAAAGCTTGAGCATGTGGTTAAAGGCGGAGATAATGGACAGGGATCCATACGAAACGGCGTTTATGAGCTTGAGAAATTTTTTGATAAGGATGACATTGTGCTTATTCATGATGCCATCAGACCTATGGTTTCAGCAGAGATCATTTCAGACTGCATCATGAAGACAAAACAGTATGGCAATGCTATAACAGCCATTCCATGCGCTGAGGCCATGCTTACAACAGATGATGGAGTAGTGTCAGAGGAGTCTTATTCAAGAGATAAATTAAAGAGAACTCAGACTCCACAGGGCTTTAAAATCGGGGAGATTTGCGACCTTCACAGGAAGGCACTTGAAAAGGGAATCACAGCATCAGTTGCTTCCTGCACTCTTATGATCGAGATGGGCAAAAAGGTGTATTTTTCTCAAGGATCTGAAAAGAATATCAAGCTCACAACAGTAGATGACATCGATATTTTTAAGGCACTTCTTATGAGTAAGAGAAGCGAGTGGCTTAAGTAAGGGGAGTTATGTTATTCAATTCTTATGAGTTTATGCTGGCTTTTTTGCCGGTGTTCATTATCGGGTATTTTCTGATAAGGCATTTTTATAGAGAAGATGAGGAGCTAATGAGACTGTGCAATTTGTGGATAATTGCAGGCTCATTAGTTTTTTATGCGCTTTTTGGGATAAAGAATGTGTTGGTATTGCTTGTAAGTATAGTGACCAATGCAGTTTTTATTAATGTTCTGAACTTAAGGAAAAACAGACAATTGCTTAGTGGTGCTATTGTGGTAAACGTTGCTTCACTGTTATTTTTTAAGTTCAGTGGAGTTTTCTTTCCAATAGCCATTAGTTTCTACACTTTTAATCAGATAGCTTATCTTGTGGATTTTTATCGTGGAGATATAGAAAAGTTTGATCTACTTGAATACCTTTCATATATTCTCTTTTTCCCTAAGCTCCTTCAGGGACCGCTCATGAGTTATGGGGATTTTAGAACTCAGTTAAAGGAGTCAGCCAAAAAGAGCCTTGATTGGGAATTGATAATGAGGGGACTTCTCCTTATTTCTTTGGGCCTTTTCAAAAAAGTGATTCTTGCTGATACCATTGGTAAGGCTGTGGATTATGGATATAATTCTTTGGCAACCCTTGGCTGGTGGGAGGCTGTGCTTGTTGCAATATTCTATTCATTTCAGCTTTACTTTGATTTTAGTGGTTATTGTGATGTTGCTAGCGGAATCTGCATGATTTTTGGCTTTGAACTTAGTCTTAACTTTGATTCTCCATATAAGGCAGTTAATATAATCGACTTTTGGAACAGATGGCATATTACACTAACTAAGTTTTTTACCAGGTATATTTATATTCCTCTTGGAGGCAGCAGGAAAGGTGCTTTAAGGACTTATGCAAATATCATGATAGTTTTCCTAATAAGTGGTCTTTGGCATGGAAGCGGCTGGACATTTATTGTATGGGGAGCTATGCATGGTGTTCTAAATATGATAACAAGAGCGATTACAAGTGTAACTGATAAGCATAAAAATGGTTTATCCACTAGTGCAAATACAAGTCTCGATGAAAATAGGACTATCGTGGAAAAGCTGCCTGGCCGCTTAGCAAATTGTGGAAAACGTCTCTTTACTTTTATCTATGTAACAATAGCCTGGGTGTTCTTTAGAGCAAATACTATTTCTGATGCAGCACTATTATTTAAGCGCATGTTTAGTGGCGGAATAAGGCCTTATTACAGCGATTTTGCTAACTATTTCAGACTTGATGAGATCTGGTATGTGTTTAAGCTCACGCCAATAGTGAATTTTAACTTTGCATGGGATCTGTGTATGTGGTTATTTCTTGCGTTTACGATTGTGATTGTGTTCTTTGGAAAGAGTGCCATAAATTATGCAAAAGAGTGTAAGATTGGCATTGGTACAACCCTTTTGACGGCGGTACTTTTAGTGTGGTGTGTACTAAGCTTTGGAGGAGTAAGCACATTCCTCTACATGAATTTCTGATGACTAATAGGATTAATTTGATGAACAGTAAAAACAGGTATAGAAAACAATTCATAATCTTAATAGTATTGGTACTAGCGGTGTTTTCCATATGTGGAGCTATAGTGGCTTATGTGGATCCATTTTTTCATTATCATGCGCCTTTAGAGGGCTTCCCTTATGTGGTGGACAATCAGCTAAGTCAAAATCCCGGAATGGCCAAAAATATGAACTATGAGGGATGCATCATTGGTTCATCTATGACGGTTAATTTTGATACAGATGATTTTAAAGAGCTCCTTGACGTGAATACTATAAAGCTCAGTTATAGTGGGGCGTATCCCAAGGATGATTACAACATCTTATCAATTGTATTTGATAAGGATACATACGCCAGAAAAAACAGTGATGTAAAAGCTGTATTTTTTGCCATGGATATCCCGACTATGACTGCAGCTACAGAGACCACAAAGTATCCACTTCCTGAATATCTGTATGATGATAATTACCTTAACGATGTGAAGTATCTGCTTAACAAGGATGTGCTATTGCAGTACATTATGCGTCCTATGATTCAGGGACAGGGATCTGACCTGTCAGAAATATATGCCAGTTGGTGGACACCTGATTATTACAATATTCAGTGGGTTATGCACAACTATGATGAACCGGAGTATGTGGATGAAGAGACGGAAGCAGATGCTCTTTTACCTCAGACCAAAGAAAACCTTGAAGTAAATATTCTTCCCTTTGTGGAAAATAATCCTGATACACAGTTTTACTTCTTTTTCCCACCATACAGCATTTTGTACTGGCACAATGTAATGCAGGAAAATACATTTGAAGCGACATTTAGTCAGTATCAGTATGTTGCAGACAGATTACTTGAATATGACAATGTTCATTTGTTTTATTTTCAGACAATGCCGGAAATATTAGATCTCAATAACTATGCGGATTACACACATTATAAGCCCGACATTAACAGATTTATGGTAGAATGCTTTAGTAATGGTAATTATGAAATTGAATCTTCTGATGAGATGGAAAAAGAGTTATCAAAAATGCGTGGCATGATAGCTTCATTTGATTTTGATGACCTTTTTAATAGGGAGTGGTAGTTTTTTATGGTTATGAATGAAAAGTATAAAAAAATAGTAAGTAGTGTTGTCTCAATAATGGCTATATTGGGAACACTGATAATGGTTGGTACAGTTGTATGGGCTTCTGCTTATACTGTCCCAATTTCAGACGACTTTTGGCATGCAAAGTACACCGGAATAAAGCAGGTTGGTTTATGGGAAAGGATAGTCGCCTCTTGGAAATATGTAGTATATAACTATATTAATCATCAAGGTGCATATTCTATATTTTTCTGTAGCTTTTTTAATCCATTAACAACTAACTTGTTCTTGAATTTAAGAGTATTTATGATTATCAATGCGCTTAATTATTTTGCATCTGTAATATTGTTGGTTGTTGTACTTTATAGGAGCGCGATAAAAGAAAATAGAGCATTGATGTATGTGATCTTGTTTTGTGTGATTTTTCCGATAACACAGTATGATGCATTTCAAGAGACGTTTTACTGGTTTACAGGATGCACAAACTATAGCTTTCCCATAGCATTTGCTAATTACCTTTTTGTTGCGTTGATTTTGCTTAATAGATCAGATAATAAAAAGCTTATTAGTATCATGACTGTTATAGCTTGTATATGTGGTTTTTTGCTTGAAGGAGGAGTACTTTCTATAGGCGGCACAATGTGTGCTTTGATTTTCATTGTTATCGTATATTTCAGGATTAAAACAGGGAAGTTTAATTGGCAAAGTTGGCTTATTTTTGGAGTGACTTTGTTTTTTGGAATCATCAATCTGCTTTCACCGGGAAACTATGTGCGTCGAGAAACTGAAACCAGCGGAGCATTAGATTTTTTTAAATCAGTATTGGATACTGGTGTTGCTATGGGGAACAGTTATAGATGGATATTTGTGCGCACCAATTATATATATATCCTGATGGTTTTTCTTATATGTGGAATTATTCTGGCTAAAAAAGTTGATATCCATGAAAAGGGCTACATTATCTGCACTGCTATTTCAGCGTTTGTTCCTATCCTCACTATATTTCCGGTTTGTTTCGGATATAACGTCCCATGGATGCCTAACAGGTGTGTTTTTATCATGACTTCTGTTATGAGTTTTATTTATGGGAATTGCGCATTTATGTTGGGAGTTGTGGTAGGAAGACACTTTAATGCAATTGCAAAAAAAGTAATATTAGTGGCTTTTTGTGTGGTTGCTGTTTTGGGGATTTTATTTTGCCAATATAATTACAAAGAATACATAGTTGCAAAGGTTGCGCATCAGTTATATAATCACGAGATTCAAGATTGGTATTACAATACTAAGGATATGATAGAAGATTTTGACGAAAAGCAGGGCCAGGATGTTGTAGTGGATGTGCCTACAGATCCAAATGCATTAAGGAATTATTACTGCTTCTTTGTACTTAATGAGGAAGATAACCTGGTTAATCAAGGCGTGGCCTGGGCGTTTAATCTGAAGTCGATTAGATCATCAAGGGAAAATGGAGAGTAATCATGGATAGTGATAATAGACAAAACTTAAAAAATCAGATCCCCATATGGGTCCACATTATACTGATAGCCATAATAGTAGGCGTCCTTGCCTTCTCAGGCTTTAAGCTTTGGAGATGGAATCAGGGAACTGTCAAGACTGAGGGTGTAACAGGTGAGAGCTACGAGGTAGAAGTTCTTGACCAGATATTCCTGTTATCGGAGGATAAAAAGGCTGGTCACGAAGAGGACGGTACTGAGACAATTCTTTTCCTCGGTAATGATTCCCTTACCTATGACACATCTGAAACAGGTGTTACAAGTCAGGTTCAGTCCAAACTGGCAGGTTCAAACTGTATAAATGCAGGATTCCCGGCTTCAACAGTGGCACTAAAAAATGCTGAGTATACTGATGACTATGCCCTTGATGCCTTTAGTTTTTACAATGTAGCCAAGTGCATCTATGATGAGGACTTTGATCAGCTTATTGAAAAGTCAACTCTTTTTGAGGATTCACGCTATGACAAGAGCGCTGAAGCCTTGAGAGATCTGGATTTTAATACTGTGGATACGCTTGTTATTTTCTATAACGCTCAGGATTATCTCAACTTAAGAGTTGGTATGAATCCTGACAATGACAGCGATCCTGTGAC
>SVDS01000224.1 GCA_015057715.1 Paenibacillaceae bacterium | reverse complement strand
TGATTCTTGTAGCTGTTTTTTAGAAATGCCTCTTCTCCATATAAGAGATAAACCGGCTTAAAACTGTTATTTTTTATGTCCTGATTCAGGGTTTGCATTGCATGGTTCACTCCTTTTCCTTCTTTTCATTATACCCATGGTTCTGGTTTCCGTCAACGAAAGTTGAAAAACGGATCCTGGTTCCATCCGTTTCCAGCCTGACTGCTCCGTTCATTCCAGTTTCAAACACCGATACATTACGCTCATCAAAACGTTCTAACACTTCTTTATGAGGATGTCCGTATGAATTCCCCTGTCCATAAGAAATCACAGCCCAGACAGGTGAAACTGCATCAAGAAATGATTCGCTGGATGAATATTTTGAGCCGTGGTGAGCCGTTTTTAAAACATTTACTTCACTTAATAACTGACTGTTCTTTTTTTCAAGAAGAAGTTGTTCCTCCCGCTCCCCCATATCACCGGTAAACAGCATATGACAATCACCATAATCCATTTTAAGCACCTGGGATTCACCGTTAACATCTGTGGGTACGTCATCTTTTCCAGGATAAAGGCAGGTAATTGATAGCTTTCCTACCTTCATTACATCTCCCCCTGTCAGATACTGCACACAGGCACCTCTATTTTCCCCCAGTACAGCCAGAGATTGTATCATCTCCTCATCCCGCCCATGATATGGAAGATATAAATTCTTAATCTGTATGTCCTCACAGCTTTCCAGCAGATATTTTACTCCGCTTAAATGGTCCAGGTCTCCGTGACTGACGAATGCATAATCAATCACAGAAACACCAAGAGATTTCAGACATGGGGACAGTGTATACTCTCCCAAAGATTTCTTAGATGAACTGCCACCATCAACCAGCACGCATGCCCCTTCTGTCCTGAGCAAAATCCCATCCCCCTGCCCTACATCAAGAAACCATGCATCCAGTTCCTTTGCCGGCTCAGGTAATAATAGAAATATGGATAATATATAAAATCCTGTCAGGAAAAGGAGTTTTCCCACATACGAAATTTTCCCTTTTTTCGAGGTACTTTCATTTACTTCCACGGTATCAATGCTATTTTTCTCTGCTTCCTTTTCAACCCTGCTAAATAATTTCATTATAAAAATGCAGCCAGTAAGAAGAAACCCATAAGCCACCAGCGTTCTGATACCAGGCCTGCCCAAAATAATATTGCTCCCAGGCATTTCCCCTGCAATGTTTAAAAGAATCTCATACAGAGACAGTATATAATGCCCGGTTCCCGCTGCCGCGGTTCCAAAAACAGGACTTAAAGAGCCAAATGCAATCACTCCCAGACCGGAACAGAGAACACCGCCCATCAGTGGAATGACCAGCAGATTCAAAACCAGACCATAAGGCGGAATCTGGTAGAAATGAAAGGCTGTCACAGGCAGAGTAATCATCTGCACCGCAAAGCAGGCTGAAATACTACCGGAAAAAAGGCAATCCTTACCCAGCCAGCCTTGTATAAGCGGAGTAATAGCTCCTATTGCAAATACGGCACCGAATGAAAGCTGAACACCTCCCTGCATCAGGAGTGACGGAGACTGAAAACCCAGAAAAAATAATGACAGAGAAGCTGCAGATAATAAATCATAGGTTCTTCCAAGACAGGCAGCGTAAAATCCCAAACACATCATCACCCCTGCCCTCACCACAGAAGGACTTGCACCCGTTAATATGCCATATAAAATCAGAAGCGCCATACTAACAAGACCTGCACCCCAAAAGCCTGCACCAGCCCTTTTCATCAACTTATAGAAAGACAGACCGATAAAAGACATATGAAGACCGCTGATGGCAAGGAGGTGGGCAATTCCATTTTTCTGGTATAAATCCTTAATATCCCTGGGGATTCCCATTTTATCGCCCAGCACTGCAGCCGTAAAGATCCCTGCATCTGTTTCTATTGCGTCCCGGTAAAGAAGCGCCTTACTATAGACTTTAAATTTTCTTAAAAACTCCAAAAGGAAAGACTTCCCCGCTTCAACTATATCAATCTCCTCTGCAAAAAGGGTAAAATCCACCCCCAGCGACTGATAGTAGTTCTTAAAATCAAACTCTCCCGGATTTCTTGCCTGTGAAAAAGGCAGTACCTCTCCCCGCACAGCAACAACCTGTCCAATTCCCAGAGATTTTAAAGAAGCACCTTCACACTCCTTTAAAGAAACCTTGATTCCGGGGGGCTCATAAAGAACCTCTTCCCACTTCCCTTTCATCATTTTTCTGATCCGGTTATTCTTCAGAGTCAGACTGACTACTCCCTTCTCTTCTTCAATAGATGAAATACTGCCCTGTACCTCTGTATAATAACCTGTAATCTCCAAAAGCCGGATATCCCGTTCTCTTAACTGATCCATCTCAAGACCTGCACGAGCCGATCCCAGATAGAAAAAAACAAGAGGCAAAAAGACCCAAAGCGGGTTTCTGCCTCTCCTGCAACCACAAAAAATCATCCCGGCAGCAATCAGCGCCGGAATAAAAAGCCAAGATGTCAAAGCCAGCAGTACGGCAGTCTCTCCAAGTACAAATCCCCCTGCAATCAGACATAATGGGCGTTTTATTGTTGTGTTCCTCCTGTTTCTTCTGTTGATTCCTCATTTTCCTTATTGTAATCCAGATTTCGCTCAAACTGCTGGTTTAAAGAAATGGAGTCCCGAAACATCACATCCTGAGAACCATTGACTGTGATCTGAACCTTGTTAATGGATGAAACCGCAGCCAGAGAGTTGACAATGGAATAAATGGGGATATATTCCTTTACCTCCAGTGTATTATTGAGAAATGAAGAGTCAAAATTGATGTAGCACACATTTTCATTGACCGACACATTAATCAGTTTGGTCTCCTTTGGCAGCGTTGGGTTCAATCCCGGTCTGCCCGGACCTGCGATCAGCTGTTCAATTACCAGCTTTTCCAGAGAGGTATTAATATTATGAACTACTTCTCTTGACTCTTTTACCAGCTTCTCTCCGCTTTCATCGGCAAAATACAAGGACAGTTCTGTCTTCTCAAATGAGTTGACATTGCTGATATTATCAATAAAATCCGTACTCTGCATTGGTCCCACCGGATTTCCGGTGCTGTCCATAAGCGGCTGTTCCGCTGTGTAGATTGCTACGTATGCGATTCCCTTGATCTGAGTCAGGGTTCTGACAAGAGCAGACCTGCAAAGAATCTCTCTGGTACTGTTCATCATCGCATAATTATTATCAAAATAAAGATACAATACTGTATCCTCCAGCTTATACCGCTCAAATCCCACCTTGTCCGGGACGGCTGCCTGCCGGTCTAAATCCTTGGGAACATTTCGAAGCTGTTCCATCAGATTTTTAATTTTCCAGTCTGTTTCCTCTTCTGATTCATCCACAGGCTTTTCAGGCATGGTATATGGCTGAGGCTCCATTTTGGTCATGGCCGAATTCAAATAGTAGATCTGATAAAGTTCTCCGGTATCCGTGCTTTTTTCAGGTGCTCTTCCTGAGCAGCCTGATAAAAAGCATACCACAGACAGCAGGAATATCAATATACCCATTCGTGGCTTCATCCCTATCCCTCCTGTTCCTAAGAAATGTATGTAAGAGGAATACGTACAGTAAATGTAGTACCCTCTCCCTCTTTGCTCTGAAGCTTGATCGCTCCCTGATGCATCAGAACAATCTTTTTTGTTATGGATAAACCAAGCCCCGTTCCTCCAGTCTCCCGGGACCTTGCCTTATCCACCCGGTAAAAGCGGTCAAATACCCGTTCCTGGAACTCTTCTGAAATTCCAATCCCTGAATCTGCAACTTTAACATAAAAGAACTTGTGGTCTGCGTCAAGGGTAACCCGCACCCAGCCGCCTTCTATATTGTATTTAATGGCATTTTCAACAAGATTGCTCAGTGCCAGAGACAGCTTCATCTCATCCACATCTGCCGTAACTTCCCGCATGCTTTCAAAGGTCAGTTCAATATTGCGCTTCCCGGCAATGGGACGAAGACGTTTTAAAATCAGTTCCAGCAGACCGTTAATTTTAACCTGTGCTACATTTAAGTTCGCACCTGCTGTCTTATCCATTCGAACCAGAGCAAGGAGATCATCGATAATTTTATTCTCTCGTTCAATCTCTTCCGAAATATCGCTTAAGAACTCCCGGTACAGTTCCACCGGGGCATCCTCCATCCCAATAAGAGAATCTGCAAGTACACGAATGGACGTTATTGGGGTTTTTAACTCATGAGACACATTGGAAACAAACTCTTCCCTGGACTTGTCTACCGCTTTCAGTTTCTTTAACGTGGTATTAATGGAATCTGAAATCTGCCTGGTCTCCTTGTAAACACGGGAGATAATATCCTCATCTATGTTTCCTTCTGCCGCACGGTTTAGCATCCTCTGCAATTCCCGAAACGGCTTCATTAAAAGCTTTACCAGAAGAACCACCACAATTGCCAGTATGGATATAATTAAAAGCTGCAAAAATGCTCCTTTATCCGATACTGTGACAATGCGGTTTAAAAGATCTTCAGAGGATGCGGTAATGACCATCACACCGTCTATCTCTTTCTCCTGACTATTGGAATAGATTGGAATTGTGAGAGAAAAATACTTTTTTTCCTGATTGTATTTGCTGCTGTTTTCCCCGTTAAAGCACCGGATCACTTCCTCCGACACATTGGTCTTACCTGCAGAGAGGGAGAAGGTATCGCTGATAATACGAAAGCTCTTATTGATAATTACAATTCTTCCGTTAAACATATCCGCTTTCACAGCCATCTCATTATCTAACAAAGGATCTTTGGGATCCATTGTTAAATATCCAATCCTGGTCATCTTATTGCTTAATATCCAGCACTGGTTTTGGATCTCCTGCATTCGTGAATCGATCAGGTTTTGCCGGAATGCTCCCAGCAGAACAGAACTCCCTACAAAAACCGGAATACTTCCTATAAACAAAAAGACGAGGATCAGAGTGACCTGCAGGCTGATAACGGGCTTTCGGCTGAATAGTTTATCCTGAAACATGGTCGCATCTCTCCAATCTCTGACTTATCATATATTTGTTTTTTTGGTACATGCAACTGCCAGTGCACCCGGACCGATATGACAGGATACGCTGAGGGAAAGATGATCCACATGGATCTCCCCTGTTTCCGGGAACAGCTCCTCCAGTTCCCGCTTAAATTCCTGAGCAGCTTCCAGGCTGTCTGAGTGCACAACTGCTATATGCGTCACCCTGGCGTTTGGATCATTAAAACGTTCATCCATGTCCTTTTTTATGGCTGCAATCATCATGGCTTTCGCCTGCTTCATGGTTCTT
>SVDS01000223.1 GCA_015057715.1 Paenibacillaceae bacterium | reverse complement strand
TACGGTCAAAAGGACTCTGACTGGGGATCGGATCAATCCACAGGAAATAATTACAGTAACAGCCCCTCAGTCCTTAACGGCAACGTTTACTCCGGACTTCTTCTCCAAGGATGAAGTGGTATGGACAAGTTCCGATCCGGCAGTCGTGCAAGTATCGCAGGATAATGAGGCATACCGGGAAGCATCGGTTAGTGCTTTTAAGGATGCAGCTTGGATACGTAACATCATAGCTACTGACAATGGAATCAAAAGCAATGATCCATATGCCCAAGTATCAGGTAGCGGAAGCCGGGATGTAGTTATTATCGTAGATGGAAAAGATAAGTTGGGGAATAAAGCTTCCGCTGTCTGCCAGGTAAATATCAACTTTGTAACGGATGACCAGACCAGAGTGGTCCCGGAAGGAATTATCCTGGATCAAACAGAACTATCCTATGATCTTGGCTATCAGATGATGGGAGATATCCATTCACAGGTTGCAGATAAGAAAGGATTTATTGCAAAGAAACTGTCTGCAGCGGTTCTCCCGGATCTTGATGATTCAACAGAACATAAGCCTTACGACCGGACTGTAATCTGGGCTTCCTCTGACCCAGATGCGTTATCTGTTGATGAGCAGGGGAATGTAATGCCAGTTGATGGTGCTGCCTGGATCAATGAGGTACTTTACAAAGCTCCATACCAGGGTGAAAAGAATGTTGAGATTACGGGCACCACAAGAGACGGAAAGAAAGCTGCCACCTGCCTGGTGAAACTTTCATTCCAAGCAGAATGCCTGGAAGCAGACCGAAACAGTGAGACATTTGATCTGGTACTGACTAAAACAGGAAGAAGAAATAATCCTACTTATACCTGGAGCGGTATGGAAGCTAAGAAATTTTCCGCTTTTGTTTATCCAGAAAATAGGGGGAAGAAAATTCAGTGGAGGTCCTCTGATTCAGGAATTCTTTCCGTAGATTCAGAAGGAAACGTTAGAGCCGTAGTCATTAATGAAAAACAGGAAGTAATCGCTGACTGGATCAATGAGATACTGGAGAAATCACAGTACTCTGGAAGCACAAACGCTATTGTATATGCAGAAAGCAGCGATGGAAAGCTTTCTGATCCAATCCAGGTAAGATTAAACTTAAAAGTCATTGATAATACCACTTCTGTAGGCAGCTCCGGAGGGGGCGGCGGAGGTGGCGGAGGAAGTCGATCCGTAGGGGTAACGGCTGCAGGAAATATCATAGGACCGGCAGCACCCTCTGGTGCAATCACCGGCACCTGGACCCAGGCTGGAAATGGGAAATGGATATTTGCTTCTGACCGGACCTATACCGATGAATGGGCATATATTAGTAACCCATTTGCAACGGGAGCTCAGGAAAAGGCTTCCTGGTTTAGATTTGACAAAGATGGATTCATGGTAACTGGCTGGCAGACAGATGCAGATGGGAATATTTTTTACCTAAAGACGGTTGTCGATGGAACCCAGGGGCAAATGCTCACTGGCTGGCAGAATATAGAGGGAGCCTGGTATTATCTTAATCCGGTATCAGATGGAATAAGAGGAAAGCTGCTGATTAATACCGTTACACCAGATGGATATATAGTAAATGAGAAGGGACAGTGGATACCATCATGATGAAGAAATGTGTATTAGCAATAACTGTTATAGTCTGTGTTGTATCATTTTTTTCTTTTTCCTTTTTTGTAGTCAGAAAGTCATATATCAGCTAAATGACATTGAGTGTTACAAAAAAACTAAGTTTGCCGTCACTTAAAAATTGAAAAATACTTGTACAATGACAACCAAATATGTTAACCGATAAGCCTCTAATTATATTTAAATACACATGGTATTACATTGTGTTGCATATGAAACACAAACATGGTATAATAAATATATAAAGGAGGGTGAAATATGGCCAGTATCAATGTTAGAGTAGATGATGAACTTAAAAAACAGAGTGAAATGATTTTTGAAGAGCTTGGTATGAATACCAGCACAGCAATTAATATTTTTTTGAAACAGGTGATTCGTTCTAATGGAATACCATTTGCGGTACAGGCAGATCCATTTTATTCAGTAGAGAATCAGACTCATCTGTTGGCAGCAAAAGAAAGAATGGAAAAAGGCGAAGGGAAAACTCATGATGTCATTGAGGTGGACGAATGAAAAAAATATGGGACGACGAGGCGTGGGAAGATTATCTATATTGGCAAACCCAGGATAGAAAAACCCTTAAGCGAATCAATCTATTAATACAGGATATCGATAGGAATGGTTATTCGGGTATTGGTAAGCCTGAGCCCTTAAAAGGAAATATGCAAGGGTATTGGAGCCGTAGAATTGATGAAGTAAATCGGTTAGTATATCGTATTAATGGTGGCAAAATTGAAATTATTCAATGCCGAACTCATTATCAAAATATGTCCTAAAAGTCTGATTAACGTTTTTATGCTTTCTATTCGCACATCACGGAACATTCATTAAATCGTACGGTAATACTTCCCGCCTGTATAATGCTGTTGTTATTAAATCCCAATTACTCATTAATAGATAAACGAGCAGAACTTAGTTCCGTTCATTAAAGAATAAGAATATTTCGTAAAGTCTTATTCGGATAATAGGAAATAAATAAAATGAGAACACTACTTTGTAATAAAGTATTTAGCGACGAACTAATACAAACAAAGGATTGGTGTTCTCTATTATTAACAGTATACATAATTTAGGGAAAAATGAAAAACTTGAAGATAATTTAACGAAGTGCGGCATTTTCCATCGCCTTGATAAGTGGATTAATATATGTTATCATCATGATAAGTGATAGGAGGGCGATGTATGAAAAAGAATTTATTAGTGGCAGCGATGTCGGCTATGTTCGTGATTGGAACAGCGATAGCATCCTTTGCGGATACGTATGATCCGCAATATCCATTAAAAGGCTATATGGAACCTTGGTTTGTAAATAGTCCGGTGACGGGAGAAACTGCTTGGAAGAGTGATCCTTATAATTTCATCAATGAGCCTGTTGGCCCTATGCAGTATGCTTTTGATCTTGTTGTCAAAAATAAAGAGCCACTTTCTCTTAATTATTTTGGAGGAGAAGAATTGGCTGCTATTGCAAAATTAACGAATTATCGAACGACAGGATTAAGTCCAGATCAGGGAAATGTTGATCGCCTGGCAATAGAGTTACAAAGTTTTTTAAACAGCTTTGACTGGAGAAATGCTTCTGATTATGAAAAGGCAGTGCAGGTTGCCAAGAGAATCACAAAAGCAGATTATTTGGATCAGGAAGGAACCCAGTATGCTTATAGCTGCCTGGTAGATGGAAAGGCAAATTGCAATGGTTACACTAACGCTGCATATTTACTTTCAGCATGTGTTGGATTACCATCAAATGGGCTTGGTTATGTTAGCCATATTTATCCATCATTTTTGGTAGATGGTGTATGGTTGGCTTATGAACCAACCACAAAGGATAATTACTTTACAGTAGCAGATGTTTATGCTCCATCTTATTATTTAGTTGGAGAACCACAGTTAACACAATTAGGTGAATACTGTAAAGCAACTGGTTACCAAATTCCAGAAAGTGTGGAAGGAAAGTTCCCCAACATATCCTATGGATATATTTACGGAGAGCGGTCACCATTTATAAAGTTTAATTAAATATTAAATTGCTAATAATAATAAAAGCTATCGGTTAAATATAATCGGTAGCTTTTTTGCGTTCAAAATTAAGAGTAATGGATAGAAATAAGGAGAAATGATGATTACATACTGGAAGAAAGGTACAAAACTAAATCAAAAAATTGCTGCATTGCTTGCAATTGTCTTATTGCTAATGCCTGTATTTACTTACTTGACGCCTGGTATGTTTGATTCCTGGGGGTTTGGACTAAAGTTTGTCAGTTCTGGTCAGGCTGGACATCCATATTTGAAAGGTCAGGCTCCTGGCGACAAAGGAGAAAATTATTTCTTTTGCATGAACGAAGGTGCTTCAGCTCATAGTAATTATGACTATTCTAAGGTGAATGCAGACATTGATTATAATAATGGAACCATTGAACAAAAACGAATGTTTTGGGCCTATATTGGAGCATTTGGCAGTTATGATAGAAATACAGCACTTGCTACTCAGTTTGGAAATAGACGTGTTGCTCCAGAAGTAGGGAGAGAAGTTGCATGGTCTAAAGGAAAAAGTAATGGTGGATCAGCCTGGGTTGAAAACATGGCCAACGATGGCTTTATGTCATTGGAAAACGTACCGGAAGGCTGTAAAAGTCCAAGGGAAATCCTTGACCTTATCAGTAAACACAATACTTCTGCACAGGCTATGTATATCAACAATCTAAGAAGTGGCCCCGGTCAAATAGATACAAAAAAGCTTTATGAATTAACTGGGCTTAAGGATTGGGAAACGTTTAAAAAATACTGCAAGATTACAGAAGTAACCCCAGGAATGGTCATTAATACAGAAGGACAGAACCTTTCATGGAGTTTTCCCAATGCTCCGGCAGGTCAGAAACCGGCTGAAGCTGTGATGAAGATCAGTTATGATCCAACTGTTTTTAGAGTATTAGAAGTTACCGGAAGTTTGGAGTATTTCCAGTGTAACGTACAAGGTTCCCAGCAGCTATACCGGGCGAAAGGAAATGTGAAGCAGATTAATTGTGAGTTTTTCCTCACCACAAAGTACAGTAAAAGTGCTCCAATAACCGGAGACAGTAATGCCTCCTTAAAGATTTACGAGCATAATGAAACCTTTGAATCCAACTATAAGGTGGAACTGGAAAAGAAGGATTATGAGTCCGGATATCCACTGCAAGGCTCCACCTGGCAGGTGCTAGAGAGGTTCGATGACAGTCAGCTAAGTGATGATGAAACTGATAGTGGAATCATCAAAGATAACATGAGAGAAGACCCTACAACGTGGCAGGACTGGATGGTGTTTGATGATGACCTAGTTACAGATGCCAGTGGACGTATTTCTCACAAAGATACCCGTTTTTATGACTTTGGACATGCTTATTGCAATGGCCATCCAATTCCTCCAGAACCGGAAATTGATGAATCAGAAGATGGAGAAGACGAAGAGGGGGAAGGAAGCGATGAAGCGGATGAAGCTGCAAAAGAGTATGAAAGACTGATGGAGGAATGGCAGGCAGGGGTAGATGCCTGTGAAGCCCGTGCTGCAGCCAGTGGCGGAACCTTTCATCACTGGGAATGTGGAAGCGAGGATGAACCATCTGAAGAAGAGGCATTTGAAACGTCAGGCTGTAAAGCAGCCAGAGATGCAGCATATGAAACGTTTATCAATTTTGAATATGATTATACCTTCCGGGAAACAAAGCCAAGAGATGGTTATATCATTCATGATCCCGGCCATCCAGATGATGTGCCGATAGAGATTATCACA
>SVDS01000222.1 GCA_015057715.1 Paenibacillaceae bacterium | reverse complement strand
TGATAAAATGGGACAAAGATAACTCTTTTTCCGCCCTATGCCTCATTTCTCCGATTTTCCAAACTTTTCTATCCCTAATTTGGGGCATACCAGCAAACATATCTTTATTCCTGCCTCGCCGTCATGATCTTGCGCGGCATAGACAGTATCTTTTCCCTACGTATGCCCTGTTTCTTTGATTTTATGATTCCTTCTATACCATATGTGGGGCATAGCAGCAGATGAGTCTTTGCCTATGCCCATATGAGCATAAGCCGGGTAAAACAGCATTGACCTGCTGGTTTACCCGGCTTACGATTTCACTTCGGTATTGTATATTAATTATTCTACCAGGGAATTACGTTGAATAACAACACAGCTGCAAGTGCACCAATCACAGGACCAACTACAGGTATCCAGGAATATTTCCAATTGGAATCACCTTTTCCTTTAATGGGAAGTAATGCATGAGCGATCCTGGGGCCTAAATCACGGGCTGGATTAATGGCGTATCCAGTTAAACCGCCAAGAGACATACCAATGGAGACAATGATCCCAAATACAAGAAGTTTGTCAACGCCTGGGGCTAAGTTTGCCACATTTCCAACGCCTTTGATTGCAAAAACAAGCACAAATGTTCCAACTGCTTCGCTTAACAAATTCAGTCCGGTATTGGGTACAGATGGACCTGTGGAAAACACGCCCAGCTTTGTTGCAGCATCTTCTGTAAGATCAAACTGTCCCTTAAACAACACATAAACCAGGGTTGCTCCAAGAAATGCTCCAAGTAATTGGGCAATGATGTACGTTGGAACTACATTCCAGCTTACAGATCCCTCTGCTGCCAGGGCGATGGTTAATGCAGGATTAAAGTGTGCTCCAGAAGAGGCTCCGAAAATAAAGGCAGGCAGCATAACTGCAAGACCCCATGCAAATGTTATCTGGACCGGTCCGGCCCCTTTCATCCCCGACTTATTTAACGTAACGTTTGCTACTACGCCATCACCAAGTAATATCAGCAACATGGTACCGATCAGTTCTGAAATAAAAATCAACATACTCCCTTACCTCCTGAAATCTCGGTTTACAGAAACGATATCATTCCTTTGCCCAGCCATAAGAACATTTAACAGCTTTATTCCAGCCATTTACAAGTTCTGTTCTCTCAGCTTCGGCCATATCGGGATGGAATACTTTGTCAATCTGCCAGTTCTTTACAACCGCTTCCTTACTCTCCCAGTAACCCACTGCAAGCCCTGCAAGGTATGCAGCTCCCATGGCAGTCGTCTCTACACACACCGGTCTGTGCACCGGAGCTCCCATAATGTCAGACTGGAACTGCATCAGGAAGTTGTTTGCACTGGCTCCGCCATCCACTTTTAATGTGCTGAGGGTAATGCCTGAGTCTGCCTGCATAGCGCTTATTACGTCATTCACCTGGAAAGCCAGTGATTCAAGAGTCGCCCGGATAATATGATACTTGTTAACTCCTCTTGTGATACCTACAATGGTTCCTCTTGCGTATTGATCCCAGTGAGGCGCACCAAGTCCTGTAAATGCAGGAACTACGTAGCAGCCATTGGTGTCTTTTACCTTTTTTGCCATATACTCAGAATCCTGTGAGGAATCAACCAGCTTCATCTCATCACGGAGCCACTGTATGGCAGCACCCGCCACAAAGATGGATCCTTCCAGAGCATAGTTTACTTTTCCATCAAGACCCCAGGCAATTGTGGTAACCAATCCATTTTTCGAATATACAGGCTTTTCTCCGGTATTCATAAGAAGGAAACATCCGGTTCCGTATGTATTTTTAGCTTCTCCGGCCGTAAAACAGGTCTGGCCGAACAGAGCGGACTGCTGGTCGCCTGCTGCCCCGCCAATGGGGATTGGACCACCAAAGAACTGGGAATCGGTTTCCCCGTACACAAAGCTTGATGGCTTCGCTTCCGGTAGCATACATTCCGGAATGTTTAATTCTTTTAAGATATCCTGATCCCATTTTAGCTCCTGTATATTAAATAACATGGTTCTTGATGCATTGGAATAATCCGTCACATGAACTCTGCCTTTTGTCAGCTTCCATATGAGCCAGGTTTCCACTGTACCAAAGAGCAGTTCCCCTGCTTCGGCTCGTTCTCTGACGCCCTCCACATTGTCTAAAATCCATTTCAGCTTGGTTCCTGAGAAATAAGCGTCAATAATAAGACCTGTTTTTTGCCTGAACGAATCGGTGAGTCCCTTTTCTTTTAAAGAGTCACAATACTCAGAAGTACGTCTGCACTGCCATACGATTGCATGATATACCGGCTCTCCAGTTGCTTTGTCCCAGACAATTGTTGTCTCTCTCTGATTTGTAATACCAATTGCAGCAATATCTTCAGCAACTGCACCAATCTTAGACATTGCTTCAACCGCTACCCCTAACTGGGAAGACCAGATTTCATTTGCATCGTGTTCAACCCAGCCGGGTTTGGGGAAATACTGTGTAAACTCTTTTTGAGCCACACTGCACATCTCACCCTTCTCGTTAAATAAAATGCATCTGTTACTTGTTGTTCCTGAGTCCAAAGCCATTACGTACTTCGCCATCAATAATACCCTCCTTTGATATATTCATTTAATAAGTACATTACGTACCTTTTAAAACTTGTTCACATATCCTGATTTTGTCAGATTCCGGTATATCACTTCCAAAGACTGGCCGCCTGCTGCTGCAATGGTTCCTGCAACGGCACCTTCCACCAGAGGGCAGTCAACCATTTTTACTTTGTGATTCTCCATGGATTCCAGCACCATTTCTGTGGTCATCACAGCACTTCCCATATCCATAAGCACCAAAACACCGTCTCCGCTATTTGCCTCTTCTATTGCATCGGAAATAATCTGATAGCTGGTGCCAAAACTCCCATCCTCCAGCCCGCCGGCTGGAATCACTGTGACACGCTCCGCCATAAGCCTGGTAAAATCGGCTACACTTTCAGCTAACATCCGGCTATGGGATACTATTACAAAACCAACCATACATCCCCTCCTGTCACATCTGGGAAGCAATTGCTTCCAAAAGAAATACAAACGACGTTGCGCCTGGGTCCTGATGGCCGATGCTGCGTTCACCAAGATAGGCCGCTCTTCCTTTTGTTGCAATAATTGTCTTTGTATACTCAATTCCCTCTCTGGCTGCAGTAAGACCTGCTTCCATTGATTTTTTTCCGTCACCGGAAATCGTCCACTCCTGTTCCATTGCACGCTTTGCAGGCAGCATGGCATCCAGCATTGTCTTCTCACCTTCTGCAGCCTTTCCTCGTGCCATAACTCCCTCTATGGCACACTGAAAAGCCTCTAAAAAATCCGGAAACGTAACTTCTTCTTTTCCTTTTAGAAACATTCCTGCTTTCATAAAAGCGGTGCCATATAATGGACCTGAGGCACCTCCAACCGTAGACACCAAAATCATTCCAAGGTTTTTTATCATATCACCGGCATCCATCTTAGCCAGTGAATCTCTTTTTTTGATTACTTCTGAGAAACCTCTTGCCATATTAATGCCGTGGTCCCCGTCACCAATGACATTATCAAGCTCTGTCAGAAACTCTTTCTGTTTTTCCATAACAACTGCCATCTGATCAATTACCAGGATTATTTTTTCTTTGTTCATCTCATCACTCCATTAACATCATGCTTTCCATGCTGGTGTATCAGCTTTTTCATCTAACAGCGATTTTAACTGGGCATCTAATTTCAACAGGGAAATAGAAAATCCTTCCATCTCAATGGAGGTCATGTATTCACCAACGTAAGTCTTATAGACAGAAATTTCCTTTTCTTTTAAGACGTCTGATACCCGGTTGTTGATGATAAACAGTTCCATAAGGGGAGTCGCGCCGGAGCCATTAATCATAACCGCCACTTCGCTTCCCTCATAATCAATATCAGCAAGTATTTTATCCAGGAGCAGATCCACGATTTCATTGGCTGTTTTTATTTTTTCACGGTGAGTACCAGGCTCGCCATGAATTCCAATCCCGACCTCCATCTCATCCTCTGCCAGTTCAAACCCCGGTTTACCTGCAGCGGGTACGGTACAGGGACGGATTGCTGCCCCCATTGTACGGACATTGGCGATTACTTTATTGGCTGTTTCCTGAACCTGACTGAGGTCATCTCCCCTCTCAGCTGCAGCTCCCGCTATTTTATGTACAAACACAGTGCCTGCCACACCTCTTCTGCCTACGGTGTATAAACTGTCTTTTACAGCTACATCATCATTAACAATTACCTGTTTTACCAGGATTCCCTCAGCTTCGGCCATTTCTGCTGCCATTTCAAAATTCATTACATCACCGGTGTAATTTTTAATCACCATTAATACACCGGCATCATTTGCAATTTCTTTGATCCCTTCATAAATCTGATCGGGAGTTGGTGAGGTAAATACTGCTCCTGCCACAGCAGCATCAAGCATTCCAGTTCCTACATATCCTGCATGGGCAGGCTCGTGCCCGCTTCCGCCGCCGCTGATCAGTGCAACCTTATTTTCTTTTTTATTCTTTCGGACTACTACATTACCGCAGTCAAGCTTTCGTAAATCCTTTGGATATGCTTTAACAAGTCCCAAAATCATCTCGTTCTCTGCCTGGTCCACATCATTCATGAACTTTTTCATCTTTAACTACCTCCTCACTATTAAAAACAGTTTCTTTATCACTACATAAACCATACCGCCTGGTCAGAGGTTGATATGGAAAGTGCACCGCTTCCTAAAGCTGACATCACATCTTCTTTATCTGAAATCAGGCCTCCAGCAATTACAGGCACTTTGCTGATTTTACAGACCTTCTTTATCACTTTTGGCATAACTCCCGGCAAAATCTCAATGACATCCGGATGTACCCCACAGGAAACATTCTGCTTTTCAATATTTACCAGAGCCATGGAATCAATCACAAAATATCTTAGTACCGTATATAATCCAATCTCTTTTGCCCGTTGGATCAGAGACTGTTTGGTGGTTATAATTCCATCTGCTTTTGTATGTGTTTTAATAAAATCAACAGCAGCCTCCTTTCCGCTTAAGCCAACCAGCAAGTCCATATGGACCATAATAATGTTGTCTTCTTTTTTCACTTCGTCTACAATCTCACTGATATTGCAAACATCTCCAAATAGTATAAAAATCACTTTAACATCTGATTCTGCACATTTCTTTAAGCCAGCCATATCTTTTACTGCAGCAATGATAGGGTTGTTTTCAATAACAGTCCATAATTTGTTGTCCACCTTCAACACTCCTTACTTGTCTATTGACCAGCTTTCGTAAATATGAATTTATTTTTTCTTTCAAAAAAAAGAGTGCATAACGACTAATCAGCATTTCTGCTGCCGTATCTGCACTCTTCTCTCTAGGATTTTACTTATATACAATATAGCACACATTTGTGCA
>SVDS01000009.1 GCA_015057715.1 Paenibacillaceae bacterium | reverse complement strand
GGACATATGGATGATGTCCTTATGGATGGAATGGGATGGTTTGAAGTTGCATTCTATGAATCCTGGAGGAAAAAATAATGAAGAATATTGTTGGAATGATTGAAAAAGGAACAGTTGAGGCAGGGGATCTGGCAAATCATCTGAATGAAAAGATAAAAATTCATGGAAGTATTTATAAGATAAGAAAAATGAGCGGGTTCGCATTTATCCTGTTAAGAACCAAAAGGAATGTGGTCCAATGTATCTACAGCAATGAATATTCATTGTTTGAACTGGATGAATTGACAGAAGAGAGCTGCGTAATTGCAACTGCGCAGGTGATTCCCGAAGAAAGGTCGAAAGCAGGTTTTGAGCTTCGGCTCCTTCAGGTGGAGATCTTGTCAAAACCGGATCAGCAGAGTCCCATTGTGATTAATAATAAGCGAGTGGATACTTCCCTTGAAAATCTTCTTAATTTCAGACCTGTTACTCTGCGTAACGAGAAAGAACGGGCCATATTTTTATTACAGGAGGGAATTACACTGGGAATTCGTGAGTTTTTAAAAAAGGAGAATTTTACAGAAATCCACTCACCGAAAATTGTTCATGCCGGCGCAGAGGGAGGAGCCAATATTTTCCGCTTCGATTATTTTGGCAAGGAGGCGTATCTTGCTCAGAGTCCTCAGTTTTATAAGCAGATGATGGTGGGAGTATATGAACGGGTATTTGAAATCGCTCCCGTATTCCGGGCAGAAAAGCATGATACCTCAAGACATCTCAACGAATACACAAGTGTGGATTTTGAAATGGGTTATATTAAAAGTTTTGAAGACATCATGGAAATGGAAACGGCCATGCTTCGTCATGTCATAGAGGTGCTGGAATCCAATTATGAAGAAGAACGGCGGATCTTAAATGTAAAGCTGCCTTATATTAAAGAAATTCCATCGATTAAATTTATGGAGGCAAAAGAACTGATTTCCGTAAGATTTAACAGGCCAATCGTGGATTTTGATGATTTTGAACCGGAAGAGGAAAAAAACCTTTCCCAGATTATAAAAGAAGAGACAGGGAGTGATTTTGTATTTGTCACCCACTATCCAAGCAGGAAAAGACCATTTTATGCCATGGACAGCATAGAAAATGAAGAAGAAACAGAAAGCTTTGACTTACTGTTTAAAGGACTTGAGATTACGACAGGGGGACAGAGAATTCATAACTATGAGCAGCAGTTAAATAAAATGAAGAAGCGGGAAATGAATACAGAATCATTTGAAAGCTATCTGATGATGCATAAATACGGCATGCCTCCCCATGGAGGTCTTGGATTGGGGCTGGAACGTTTTACCAGCAGGTTACTTGACCAGGATAATGTACGTCTGTCTTCTCTTTTCCCAAGAGATTTAAACAGAGTAACGCCATAAAAAATTATTACAGTTTCATAAGCTGCGCCACTGAATCAGGCGGGCTTATGAAACTGTTTCTTCTATAATTATAGGGTATAGCGGTAAATGGCATTAAAGCGGTCATTTCTATAAGGATCATAAAAGCCGTCACTGATTTCCCAGCCTTCAAATTCATCCTTTGTAAACAGAAGATGTTCCTCGCGGTGAGAACGAATGGGAAGTTCGCCAATGAGCACACTTTTTTTCGCAACTCTTAACAGCTCGCTAGTGGCTTTTTTTGCATATTCCTTATTGTCAAAATAGAGATAAACACCATAACAGATCACCTTATCAAAGGTATGATCTTTAAACGGTAAATCGGCAGCTTCTCCGGTGAGGACAGAATTGTGCAGTATCTCAATGTGTTTTTTAACCAGTGTATGGGAATAATCCATTCCTGTGTAATCGCAGTCCAGATATTGGGCAAGGGCACCTGCGCCGCAGCCAACTTCTAAAACCTTGTCACTTTTTTGTATATCCAGCCGTTTGGTTATCTGACGGGCCACTTCCTCCATATCTACCTGAGTTGCTTCATAGCCGTCAAAGGCCAGTAAATCATTTCCCTCTGCTTTTCCTTTTCTTACCCAGATCTGCTTCCATGTTTCGTTTGCTGTTTCCTGTGCATTCATTTTAACTACCTCCTGATATTATCGTAATATATGTTTTAGTGCGTCACATAGGCGCTTGTTATCTTCTTTGGTTCTGACTGCGATCCGGATACATTCTCTTCCTTCCATACCTAGTTTGTGGGAGAGATCCTTTACAAGAATGTTGTAACGGTTTAATAGCAGCTCGGCGATCTGATGGGCAGAGCAGCCGTCCTTTACCTCGCAAAGTATAAAGTTGGCCTGGGACGGATACAGGGTCAGCTGTCTTATGGAACCCAGTAACCCGTACATTTCGTCTCTTGTCTCCTGAAACTGTTTTAGGGCATCCCGGTAATCTCCCTGATACTTTTCAAATATCTGAAGAAAATATTCTGCAAGAGAATTTATGTTCCAGATGGGAAGCTCTTTGCGTACAAGAGCAATGATATCCGGATCTGCGCATGCCATGAGTCCAAGGCGCAATCCCGGTACACCATAGGATTTTGAGATGCTTTTTATCAGAACCAGATTCTGATGGGCATTTAAGATCTCCGGTGTCATAAAGGAAGGTTCTTCCTCCTGATTAGAAAAATCCAAAAAGGATTCATCCAGGATCAGAAGAGCATTTCGTTCCTGACAGAAGCGGACAAGCTTTTGCACATCACCTTTTTTTATGTAATTCCCAGAAGGATTATCCGGATTCACTAAAACAAGTGCGGCGATTTCCTTATCACGGTAAAAATCTATAAGATCCTCAGCTGTGTAAGTAAAATCCCTGGAGAAAACGGTATAAGGGATGACAGAGGCTGCACAGTTTTCATATTCTGAAAAGGAAGGACGCAGAACACCCACCGGTTTTTCAAAGCTGCGAAGAAGAGGTTTTATCAGCTCTGTGGCGCCATTTCCTGTTAATACCTGGCTTTTATCAAGTCCAAGAGATTTTGCAGCAAGAAGGTTATTAATATCAAGTCCTGAGGGATAGCTGGTTGTAAGAATTTCAAAGCTGGCTTTTATCTCTCCCATGAGACGGCTGTTAGGGAAATAAGGATTTACCAGATAGCAGAAATCCAACAGTCCCGGATAGCGCCAGTATCCTCCGTATCGCTCAGATAAACGAAGCAGTCTGCTTTGGGAATCTGTGAATATGGATTCTGCAATATCTAAGTCCTGCTCGTCATCGATTTCGTACCAGAAACCATTTTCCAGGCGGGATGCTTTTAAATCGTGATCGTCCAGCAGGGAGATAACTTTCAGCACCTGCTCATAATAGGCGTTGTTTCCTAATGCCTTGCTGTATGCTTCTAAGAAAGGAACATAATGGGTGGAGGAGAAGTTCTGACTGAATTTGTATATATTAACCGTTTTATAGTAGGAATGAATGTCTTCGAAACGGAAGTCTTTTCTGGTTAAAAACTTCATGATATTGTCCTGCTGGTCAATGAGTACAACGGTGCCGTCCATCCAGCTTTCAAAGGGAGCGGTCAGAGCCAGATTAGGGCGGGGGTCCTTAATGATCTGGGTTAATACCTCCTGCTCAAATATCAGGTCTGATTCCAGGAGCAGAGTATCATCTTCCAGGAGATGCTCCTTGGCAAGATAAAGAGAGTAGATGTTGTTGGTTGTTTCATAAACCGGGTTATCAATAAAAATCACCGGAGTATGAAGCGAAAGGGATTCCACAAAGGAACGCAGAAGCTCCCCCTTATGACCCGTAACAAGAATGATTTTTTCCAGGTCATATTGGTCCAGCTGTTTTAACATTCGTTCAATTAATGGAATTTTATTGACGGGTACCATACATTTGGGCTGATGTTCGGTTAACTGTTTCAGACGCCGACCCATACCGGCAGCCAGGATGATTGCTTGCATAGGCTCCTCCTTTTATGTTCAAAAAGTATTATATTTTATAAATTATGAACATAATAGCAGGTTAAAGAATGAATGTCAATAGTTGGAAGAAGTAAAAAATGAATTAATCAGTGAAAGCGGACGAATTATTAATAAAAGAGGTACATGGTCTTCCTGTTACGGAGTGTAGACCGTGTACCTCTTTTTGTCCAATTTTCTAAAGCTGTCAGGAGATGAGTTCCTGAATCTTAATGGCCATCTCATCCAGATAGCTATTCCATAGTTCAACACTGAAATTTACAATTTTTTTCGGGTTTTCTGTAAATTTTCTTTGCAGGTTATCATTTATTTCACGTGAAGGGAATGTATGAACCTTATCTTGCAGATTATGGTCAAGAAGATAGATCATGGATTTACTTTCTGAACCAAAAACCATCATCTCAGGTAAGGTGCTGTTAATAATAATTATTTTATTAAACTGCTTGTTTCTGATAAAACCGTTTAACCGTTTTAAATAGTCAATCCGTCTGTCCGCCGGAATATTAATCTGGCCGATTAATGGTACAACAACCGTTCCTGTTATACAGAATTTCATCATTGCATCAATCGTAATAATAAACTCAGTATCATTTGTCAGGACTTCCTGAAAGAAGCCTATCATCAATGATTTTATTTTTTCGTCAGCTTTAAAATTTTTTAAATCCTCTTTGTCAATCAGATATCCCAGAGGGATAGAGGTAAATAATGAATTTGGCTGCCGCTTAAGGAGCTTTGATAAATGAGAGGGATGTTCCGCCAGTATTTGTTTGATCTCACTTTGGCTGAACGTCATTTGTTTGCGTTTTATATTTAAAAGAGCGGTCAGGCAGGATACGATATGGCTTTTTTGTCTGATATAAGTCATTAAAGGTGTTCCATCTGGCTGCCGGCTGAAGATAAGAAGGTATTTCCCTTTCAGCAGCAAGTAGGGGTTGTCTGGTTTCTCATATAGTTCCCATAAATACAAATCGACATATTTTTGAGCATGAACGATTGCAGAAAGATAATTCTGTTTATCGTTCTTCTGGACACATTCATCTGTGGAAGAAGTCAGGAACTGATGAAATATGGCAGGTTTACCTGCAGTGGTATCTAATAACTGTACGCGTTGAATGATATCGGAAAAAAAAGGGCTGTAAATAGAAATCGTGTTGAAAAATTCCAATTCCTCTCCGGAACTGCTGCTAATAGATTCCGAGGTAAGAATACATAGCATATTCAAAATATTATTAATTCCAAGATAACTTAATTCACTGTTGGGAAAGTTGAGAAAAGCGCCGCTTTCCTCATCCAAATCTTTATTAATAGTATAAGCAATTGCAAGGGATAAAAAGTTTTCCAGTTCAAATTTAGAATGAAAATCATAGATGACAGGGAAAATCTCTTTTAATTTTATATAGCAGCCATGGCAGTAAAGTGCATCTGCAAAATAACCAGCGGCCATCCGGCTAAACTGTTTCTTTTCCTTTGAATAAGGAAGTCTCGAGCCATTCAATATTTTGCTGAGACTGCTGGGGGCCATATTTAAATAGATAGCAAAATCTGTTTTAGATATTTTGGGAATGTTAATAAGTGTTTCCAACAGCACTCCGGTTTTCATATTTAAGCTCCTACTTCTTATGTATGTTTATGAAAATTATAGTAACATAAATTATTACGATTGTCTATTTTTATGTAACCGCAAAACGGAAATGAATCATGACAGAAAAGTTCTGTTGGAAATGCAGAGTTAATGACAAAAAGTTACAAAGTTTTCCATTGCTGCCAAAAAACAAGTAACTTTTTTGAAAAAGTTTCAAGCGTCACTTCAGGCCTGTCTATATAATCATAATAGGTTACTTTCCCCTAAATTAATTATATGAAATGATGTTATAAGGAGGTATGAAAATTGAAGAGAAGGAAACAAAGATGCTTTGTGGCATGGCTGCTGACTGTGCTGCTGGTGCTGAATATGTTTCTTCCTGTTAGCAGTGTTCTGGCTGATGAAGCTGAGGCTTCAGACAATATTATTACAATCACCAACAGTGATGACAAAGCAAGCCCAAGTGAGGCAGACCAGCAGGAAGATACCGATCCCACGGAAGAAACCAGTGAAAACGGTTCAAAGGGAAATGATTCGGAGGTTTCTATAGCAACCCCATCTGAAGGAATAAAAGATCCTGGGGCAACGCCTTTTTTGACGGAACTTATGCCTTTCGTGGACCAGGCAGCCGGGAGTGATGTAACGGACCGGCTTTTAGATGTGAAATTGGAAATCACACAGGATGGGAATGACAATGTTGATGGGGGTATCATTGCGGGGAAAGATTTTCAGGTAAATGGTTCCTTTCGCGTACCAGTCGTGGGGGATGGCCTTTCATCTGATGAATGCGTTGTAACAGGTGATGAAGCGGTATTTAATTTAGATACGAATATTAATATCATAGTTCCGGCCTCAAAGCAGCTGTATCTGACCTACCAGGGAGAGCAGGTAGGAACACTTTATTTTGAAAGCGGCAGAATTAGAATTGTGTTTGACGGGGAGGTCCTGAACGAAGATGGTGTAGGAAATGTCGTCTGTAAATTTGCAGCCACCATGAAATATACAGGTACGGATGTGGAAGAAGGAAGTCCTAATGATAAAGTCTTTATTATAGATAAGGAATATACCGTCAAGGCTCCGGAGATTCCGGTCACACAGACCCAGGTAAAATCGGGCGAACTGTCTGCTGATAAGACGAAAATCAATTGGAAAGTAGTAGTAAATGCATCGAAAGGCAGTAATGGCGATTCTTTAAAGGATTATGCATTTCAGGATAATTTAGAAAATGCAGGCACTTACGTTCCGGACTCATTTAAAATTGGCGATAATTATATCAGCGATGAGAATGTATATGACCCTGCTGATAAAACACTTTCTTATACGTTTGACACAGATGTCATCGGAGAACAGACCATTACTTTCACAACAGAGATTCCACCTGATACGCTGATCAAAGGTGGTACAATCAAAAACACCGCCCAGTTTGGAAAAGGCGGTACACTTGAAAATACCAATCAGGTTTCAATCCAGATTGCAAAAAAAACGCTCATTAATAAAACCGGTTCTGCTGGAGGCGGCATGTCGGGAGGTACATACGATCCAACTAACCGTACCATCACCTGGACGATCACCATAAACCAGGATAAAATTCCATTAGAAGATGTGACTGTAACAGATACGCTTCCCGGTAATCTGATTTGGAAGTCGGCAGAGTGGAGCTGGAACGATGATTCTGAAACGGACCCCGGAATCCCATTACCCATAACCATCAGTACTGAGCCAGCGAATCATCAATACACCCTAAGCGGTACGATTACCAAAACAGTAAAATTGACCATTGAAAGTGAAGTTCCTGTAGAGAATTATGTAGGTACCACAACCTACTATAATAATAGGGCAACTTTAACCTGGAACGGAATGCCTGGTGGGACGTGGTATGATGAGACAGGAAATATTGGCATTGGAATTGACGGAATCACAAAGCAGGCAGTTGGAACGCCTGATTTTGTAAATCGCCAGATCCAATGGAAGGCAACCGTTGACTTAAAAAATCAGACCGGATTCACCGATATGAATCAGATTAAGGTGTACGATCTGCTGATTTATGGGGATTCTGTGGCGCTTGAGGATACCAATTTAAGTGCGTTAATAGGAACGGACTATAAAAAACTAAATGCAAAATTCGGACAAAGCTTTGTACCCGGCAGTTTTAACGGATCAGGTTCTTTGACAGAAGAGATACAGGAAGTGACTGCGGGCGGAGTCGTTGTTGGTGAGTTACTGGCGGTCAGTGGATTCAATATAGATAAAGCCTATAGTTTTACGTTTAAAACCCAGGTACTGGATCCAGATATCTTTGCTGCAAACAAAAGCAAAACCGTTTATAACACGGCATCTCTGTATTATGACGGAACATATTTAGATAACGGTGATGCTCAAACCACTTACAACAGCAATATTTTAAGCAAGCAGGTACTGAAAGCTGGAACGAATATGGCTGGTACCAGTGCAAACGGTTTTAATCCGGAAGATAAAACGGCTGTTTTTCGCCTGAATATCAATTCGGAAGGTTATGACCTGACTGGAGCAAAGACGAAAAATGGAACGCTTGGCAACGTAACCGTAACGGATGTGCTGCCTGATAACTGGACATTTGTTGATCTTTTATCCGATGCAAAATATCAGCTTTATGATGGGAGTAATAACCTGGTCATGGACACATCTGATATCTTAGAAGGTGATCCTGTAATTTCTGGTAAGACAGCTGAATTTGTGTTTAAAAAGCTGAATAAGGCTTATTACATTCTGGTAAAAGCGCAGCTCTCTGAGGAAGGGTATCTGAAATACATAGAAAGCGCTTATTCCAGCGGAAAATCTGATTCCTATCAGAACGCTACCAACACAGTCAGAATTACCGCAGATAGTGATGCCAGCTGGGTGGCTGAAAAGACAGAGACAGTCCAGGTACCAACAGCATTTCTGGTAAAAACCGTGAACAGCGGCAAAAATCCGCTGGAGTGGACAATTAAATTTAATCCATATGACCTTCCGGCCTTTAAAAATGTAAAGATTACGGATCAGATTCCGGACGGGCTTGAGTTTTCATTGAAACAGGACGGTTCTCTTGATCTTACCACTTTTAAAGTCACAGAATATGACAGGCAGGTAAACGGAGCATTTCCTTCCTCAGGAGGGAATGAACTGAATGAAGAGCAGCTTCAAAGTATGATTTCCTACGAGAAAGCTTCACGTATTCTGACCTTTACTCCGGCAGAGGGAAAACTGTATCAAATCGTCTATCAGACCGAAGTGACCGGCAATATCAGTGCAAAACTGAAGAATCAGGTAACGGTATCGGGCAGCGCCATTGATGGCACCGGCACCAACTCCTCTTATACAGTTCAGGATTCACATGCAAGTGCTACCCTGGAACGCAATGGTTATCTGGATATTTCCAAGGTTAATGAGTTAAGCCAGAAGCTTTCCGGTGCCGTGTTCACGTTGTATTCAGACCGGGAACTCCAAAATCCTGTTTGTAACAGCTCTGTGCGTACAGATGGTACACTGCGGATTGTTCCGATTCCTGCACCTCGAAATTTTGGGGACCCTGAATTTACTTATTATTTAAAGGAAACAACAGTTCCACCCGGTTATGAATCAGATAATATGGTTTATACTGTGACTGTCAGAAGGGGTTCTGATAGTAAAGCGGTCACTACAGTTTCTGGAAAAACGCCGGGAGCGATTCTCACCGTTATGAATTACCCAATTAACAGTGTCACCAGACTGTCAATTGACAAGACAGTAAAAGGCAATGGGGCAAGTACCTCAGATGTGTTTGATTTCACCATTGATTTCACTGGAGGAAGTGTTGACGGCATCTATAATTACATCGGTTCCGGAGGCAGGGAAAACGGCCAGCTGACAATCAGCGGCAACCGTGGGACGTTCCAGCTTAAGGACAAAGAAGGGATTTCCATAACCGGACTTCCGGACGGTGCTTCCTACCAGATTAGTGAAGCAGATTCCGGTAACGGATATGTGACTTCCAGCACAGGAGAATCCGGTTCCATCAAAGTCGGACAGACCATGACAGCTTCCTTTATCAATACAAAGTGGCTGCCCGGAAGTCTGACCATTAAAAAAACAGTTGCCGGTAATGCAGAGAAAAATATAAAGTTTGATTTCACTGTAACGTTTGCAAAACCGGATGGTACGCCGGATAACGGCGTGTACGAATATTCCGGGTCAGGTGAGAGCGGAATGATTAGCAGTGGCGGTCAGATATCCCTCGCCCATGGCCAAAGCATCACCATAACAGGGCTGCCAAAGGATACTGTTTACACAGTAACTGAAAATAATGATTCCCAGAACGGCTATGTGATGAACTCCGATCATGAGACCGGCACGATAATCACAAATGAAAATCAGACTGCCTCCTTTGTGAACACGAAATGGCTGCCTGGAAGCCTGACTGTCAGCAAAACGGTTGCAGGAAGCGGAGGCGATATAAAAAAGAAGTTTGATTTCACCGTGACTTTCACGGCAGAGGGTTCCTATCCCTACACAGGAAATGGCGTTAGTGGAGGGACAATTCAGAGCGGAGATAAAATTTCTCTTGCTGACGGGGAAAGCATCACTATCACAGGACTACCGGACGGCACGAAATATCAGGTGACAGAAGCTGATTATAGGTTGCAAAGGTATACCGCCGCCTCCACAGGAGGAAGCGGAACAGTGGACACTCTTACCACATCAGTGGCTGTGTTTACCAACACTTACATCAATGAATCCAAAAGCGGTGGCGGTGGAAGCAGTGGTGGAGGTCCAAAAGTATCCCCGCCGAAGCCCACGGATCCGGCACAATCAGAGGTAACAGTCGTCAATACGCCAAAAACCAGAGAAGAAATGACCCCTCAGGAGTTGTATGACATATACGGGGAGGTACCTCTCGGCTACATGGTTGGCCCGGACAATCATGTTTATACCCCTCAGCAGTTATACGAAATCTGGGGGCAGGTGCCGCTTGGCTATATGGCAGGCTCTGACGCACAGCAGCATCCTGGGAGATTGCCCAAAACCGACGATCGCAGATCTGTAAATAAGATTGCATTATGGCTGTTTACCATCTCAGCACTTTCAGGCATAGTAGTCATACGTATGAACTTAAAGAGAAAGCACGTTGCTGAATAAATTCTGACAAATGGGAGCTGTTGCTCCATAAGTGAGATATCATTTATGGAGCAGCGGCTTCCTTTTTTATTAAAATCCGCCTTGACATTTAAAAGGAGAGTGTTATAATATGAAAATGATTTCTGATTTCGAAATAGGGGATGAATATGGCAGAACGTGGAAGATACCGGACCAGGCAGCAGGAAATAATTGTCAGCTGCTTAAAAAAACAAAAAGAGATATTCTGTACCGTGGAAGAATTTATGGAAAGTCTGCGCAGAGATGGAATTCATGTAGGACAGACTACTGTATACCGGGCCCTGGAACGTTTGTGTGAGGATGGCGTGGTTGTAAAAATTCCATCCGTTGACGGATCCAAGGCTCAGTTTCGATATATTGGTGAGGAGATAAACCGGAATGTGGGGAAGCTGGTCTGCTTAAAATGCGGATCCATGATTCCCTTAGAATGTTCCAGGCTGGATGAATTCTACCACCACATCCATGATGATCATGGATTTAAGCTGGATCAAAAGCACATGGTGCTTTACGGCTATTGCAGCAGCTGTCAGAAGTAAGTGACAGATAAAAGAAAGGATTTATTATGAAAGGCAGATTAAATCCCAGACAATGGGCAGCCCTTTTGACAGCTTTGATTCTCACTGTGGTTTTTCTGGGTTCATCGATTTTTGTATTCACTCATCTTTCCCATGACTGCACAGGCAGACATTGCAGAGTCTGTCAGGAGATAGAAGTATGTATTTCGGCGCTCAGTGTAATTTTTGAAGCGATTGGAACAGCTGCAGTAATCGCTGTTTCCTTACCAATTATAAAGTATTCCATGCTTCCTTATCTGGCAGGACTGTTTCTCAGTCCGGTTTCTCTTGTAGATTTAAAGATCCGTATGAATAATTGAATCGGTTGATCCATACGGGAATTTGAATGAAACAGAAAAATCGGAGGATTTTATTCATGAATAAAGGAACGAAAGTAATTCTGTTAGCAGCGGCAGCTTCTGCATTGCTGTTATCTGGATGTGGTCAGAAAAAAGAAGTAAATGACAGCGGAAAGCTGAATGTAATGGCAAGTTTTTACCCCATGTATGATTTTGCCGTAAAGATCGGCGGCGATAAAGTAGACGTTAAAAATATGGTGCCAGCAGGAACAGAGCCTCACGACTGGGAGCCGGCGACAAAGGATATTACCGGTCTGGAAAAAGCAGATGTATTTGTATATAGCGGAGCTGGAATTGAGCACTGGGTGGATGATGTGTTAAAGAGCCTTAAAAACAGCAATCTGACTGTTACAGAGGCATCTTCAGGAATCTCTTTGTTGAAGGGGGAAGAACATGAAGAGGCACAAGGTGAGGATCATGAGCACGGAGAATTCGATCCTCATGTGTGGTTAAGCCCAATGAATGCAAAGAAAGAGATGGAGAATATTAAGAATGCATTTGTTAAGGCAGATCCGGCTAATGAAGCATATTATCAGGCTAATTATGATACCTATGCCAGCAAATTTGATGAGCTGGACAAGAAATATAAAGATACATTATCTCCGTTGCCCAATAAGTCGGTAGTCGTTGCCCATGAGGCATTTGGGTATCTTTGCAATGCCTATGGACTGACCCAGATGGGCATTGAGGGATTGTCACCGGATTCTGAACCGGATCCGGCAAGAATGGCAGAAGTGATAGACTTTGTAAAAGAGAATAAAGTAAAAACCATATTCTTTGAAGATCTGGTCAGCCCTAAAGTGGCGGAGACCATTGCAAAAGAAACAGGCGCAAAAACAGAGGTGTTAAATCCTTTAGAAGGGCTGACTGACGAGCAGTTAAAAAATGGGGATGATTATTTTTCTGTTATGGAGAAGAATCTGACTGTTTTAAAAGAAGCGCTGGAATAAAAAGAACAGGAGTAAGAATGTGAACGCGATTGAAATGAAAGGACTGACATTTTCCTACGGTGGAACAGGGGTTTTAAACGGAGTGGATTTAACCGTTCCCCAAGGCGGTTTTGCCGCCCTCACCGGTGATAACGGAGCTGGAAAAAGTACACTGATCCGAATCCTGTTAGGCGAGTTGTCTTTAACCGGAGAAGCAGGAAGTTTTAAACTGCTGGGAAAGGATATCCGCCAGTTTAGTGACTGGAAGGACGTGGGATACGTTCCCCAAAATGGAATGGATACTTACAAGGACTTTCCGGCTTCTGTTGAGGAGATTATTCAGGCGAATTTATACAGCCAGATCGGGCTGTTTCGTTTCCCTGGAAAAAAAGAGAAGGAAAAAGTGACGGAAGCTCTTTGTGAGGTGGGAATGGAACCATATAGAAAACGCCTGATCGGGAAGCTGTCAGGCGGTCAGCAGCAACGGGTATTGCTGGCAAGAGCCCTGGTTAACAAGCCACGTCTATTAATTCTTGACGAGCCCACCACCGGTGTGGATGAAAAGAATACGGAAGAATTTTACCGGCTGATCCAAAACTTCAATCGCAATGATCACATGACTGTTTTTATGGTAACACACGACAGGAAGCGGCTGGCTGGACTGGCAGATACCATCTTTCGGCTGGAAAACGGCGTGATGAGACAAATAACAATCCCGGGGGAGGCTGACTGTGATGGAGATATTTAATTATGCCTTTATGCAGAAGGCCTTTGTAGTGGGAATCCTGCTTGCCATGGTGATTCCCTGTATCGGTGTGGTAATTGTATTAAAAAGGCTTTCCATGATCGGAGATGCCCTTTCCCATACTTCTCTGGCAGGAGTTGCTTTCGGCCTCATTATAGGAATTAATCCGGTTGCCGGAGCAGTTGCTGCCTGTATTATGGCCGCTCTTGGAATCGAGGCAATACGAAGAAAACTGCCCCGTTATTCTGAAATGTCCATTGCCATTATTATGTCTGCCGGAATCGGTCTGGCAGGTGTACTGTCTGGTTTTGTGAAGAATTCTGCCAATTTTAACAGTTTTCTCTTTGGCAGTATTGTGGCAATCAGCGACATGGAGATGTTTCTGGTTATCGGAGTATCGCTAACGGTGCTTTTGCTGTTTGTACTTCTTTATAAAGAACTGTTTTACATTGCTCTTGATGAGAGGAGTGCAAGACTTGCCGGCGTTCCTGTCAAAATAGTGAATTTTATATTTACCGTATTGACGGCAGTTACGGTATCCATTGCGGCAAGAACCGTAGGAGCCTTAATTGTTTCGTCCATGATGGTGATTCCAACTGCCTGTTCCATGCAGTTTTCCAAAAATTACAGGCAGACGGTTCTTTATGCCATTGGTTTTGATGTGGCATTTATGATAATCGGTCTTTTTGCTGCCTATTATCTGGGATTAAAGCCGGGAGGAACCATTGTTTTAGTTGGTGTGGTTTTCCTTCTGTTTATATTTATTGGAAAAAAGCTGCTTGGAGTGAAAGGTTAGGTCACGATAAGGAGTAGATCAATGACAGATTTATATATCATATCCGGATTTCTTGGGGCAGGCAAGACCACACTTATACAGACTATGGTCCCTGCCGTTTTTGAAAACCGGAAGGTTGTGGTGATAGAAAATGATTTCGGTGATGCCGGAATTGATGAAGAACTTTTAAAAGGTGACAGTTTAACTGTGACCAGTTTAAACTCAGGGTGTATCTGCTGCAGTCTGACCGGAGATTTTAACAGATCCCTGGAACAGATTGTAAAGGAGTATGCGCCGGAGGTGATTTTAGTGGAGCCCTCTGGAGCAGGGAGACTTTCTGATATTATTAAGGCCTGTATGAACCAAAAAGATCTGGTGAAAATCTGCCGTTGTATTACTGTGGTGGATGTGATGAATTTTGATAAATACAGGGAAAACTTTGGAGAAGTATTTATCAATCAGATTCAATTCTGTGACTTAATTCTATTAAGCCATTTAACCGGGAAAACAGGAGAGATCCGGGATACCATGGAAAAAATCCGGAAACTGAATCCTGAGGCCAGAATTGAAGCGGATTTTTGGGATGGGATTCCTGCAGATGTATTTCGTCAGGGAGACAGGGTATCTCTTACTGAGTCTTTAATGGAAGAACTGAAAACCCCCGTAACCCTTAACCGGAAAATTCGTTCCGGCGGCAAGGGAGAATGCGCGGTGCGGCCTCTGTTTCGTTTTACCAGAGAGATCTTTTTATCTGTAAGTTTTGATTGTGACGAAGTCCTTACAGAGGCGGAACTGAAGGAGAAAATAAACAGAGTGACCAGTCAGGCTGATGGAATGATTCTTAGAGGAAAAGGGATCGTGAAAGGTCCCGCGGGAAGCATTTCTTTTCATTACATACCCGGAATGCTTAAGATACAAAGCTTTCGGGGAGAAGGAAACAGTGTGTGTTTTATTGGGACGGGAATAAAGGAAGATCAGATTATATCATTGTTTAAAGGAGAATGACACCATGGTAATACCTGCGTGGGTAGTCACAGGATTTCTTGATTCCGGGAAAACAACGCTGATAAACCGGTTAATCCGGGAAGAGCTTTCTGAACAGGAAGTCCTGGTGATTCAATTTGAGCGGGGAGATACACCCCTTGCCGAAGGGGAAGGAGTGCGCTCCCTTTATTATTCTAAGGCGGAAATAGAGGAATCACCATATGCTGTGGCTGATTCCATTTGTGAAGAGATCCATAAGGATCCGGCAGAGTTAATCTTAATTGAGTGGAATGGGATGGAGCATTTTCATCGATTTGAGGAGATGTTTCTTCAGTTTCACTTAAAGCCGGTCATCCATGTGGAAAAGGTTATTTATGTAGGAGATGAAAAAGAACTGAAGCACAAAATTGCAGATTCCGGATTGATTTCCATGTCCCAGATTGCTGCAGGCAATCTGGCGTATTTAAGGGAGGAGAATGCAGAACTAAGTGCAAGGGAGCTTTTTCAGATTAATCCTGACATTCATGTATTTACAGAAGGAAAATGGGATCGTTTTAAGAAAAAAATGTTTCAGTATGAGGTAAAATCCCAGATATGGCTGCTATTGGTCGCTGCTGCAGCCATTTTTTATCTGACAGCCAATTCATTTTTAGGATCATTTATTACTTTGTTTCTGGGAGTATTTTTACAGGCGCTGCCCTTTCTTTTGATCGGGGTTTTACTTTCCTCTGCCATACAGGTCTATGTATCTGCGGACTGGATACGGAGTAAATTTCCAAAGAATGTGGTTTTAGGGCAGCTTTTTGCTATTGTGGCAGGTTTCTTCCTTCCGGTTTGCGACTGTGCCTCCATACCAGTGTTTAAAGGTCTGGTAAAAAAAGGAGTTCCGCTATCAGCTGCAGTAACCTTTATGCTGGTTTCCCCTGTGATAAATCCGGTTGTGATTTTATCTACCTGGTATGCATTTAATGGAAACTTAAAGATTATTGCGGCCAGGTGCGGTCTGGGAATCTTATGTGCTGTGCTGACTGGTCTGACCTACCTGGTGCATCCGCCTGAAACGGTTCTATTAACGGATCCGGTAATGCAGGGAGGAGAAACCTACGGAGATTATGAGATAAAGGCGCTGAAAGACACCAGGATGTCACGGTTTTATCAGATGATAGGTCATGCCCAGAATGAATTTTTCAAAGTTGGTACATATCTGCTTACTGGTATTTTTGTATCTACAGTACTGCAGGAAGTCTGGCCTTCCATGACCCGCTCCGGAGCAGGAATTCCCATCTTAGCTTCCGTGGCATTCATGATGGCTATGGCATTTATACTGTCCTTGTGCTCATCCTCCGATGCAGTTGTGGCTAGAACCATGGCAGGTGTATTCCCGGCAGGGGCGCTGATGGGATTTTTAGTGTTTGGCCCCATGATTGATTTGAAAAACGGAGCCATGCTTCTTGGCGGATTTGAAAAGAAGTTTATTGTCCGCCTTTTTGTTACAACATTCCTGATCTGCTTTGGTGCAGTCGGTGTGTTTGCATTGCTTGGAAGCGGAGGGATCCGCATATGAAACTAAGAGGAAAGGGAATTAATATTCAGGCATTGACCGAGACTGCCTGTTATCTTATTTTTGGGATACTGCTGTTCCGGCTGACTGTGACCGGCGGATATCTCTCCTATGTGACACCGAGAATGAAGCCCTATTTATATGGCTTATCTGCTATTATGGTTCTATGGGCAGCAATGGGGGCAGGAAGAATTTTCAGCCCCAAATACAGATGTCGCCTGTTTCATTGTCTTGTTCTTGGAATTCCGATTCTTATATTGGCAGTTCCGCCAGCTCCACCAGAGGGCAGTGCTGCAGTTAAGAATTATTCAAACGCTAGTATTCCAGGTTCTTCCCAGGAAAGGGCCGGGAGCGGTTATGACAGCTTCAGTGCTCAGGAATCTGCAGGGTATGATTATTATGATAATGAAACAGAGGAGGAACAACCAGATTACAGTGCTGGTTATGATTGGGAAACAGAGGACGGGCAGCAGGCACAAATTCAGCAGGATCAAAATCAGCAGCCGGAGCTCTTAAAAGGAGCCGGATTAAACGGTATTGATGAAAAAGCGAAAACCATCAATATCGCAGATAACGATTATTATGCATGGATGACAGAGCTGGGAGCTCATGCAGACAAATACCAGGGGTATACAGTTACCATGAAGGGTTTTGTGTTCCTTGATCTGGAAAACCGGCAGGAAAATGAATTTGCGCTGGTCCGTCTGTCTATGTGGTGCTGTTCTGCAGATATGTCACCTATGGGCCTGATGGCAGATGACTTAAATGGACTTGGTTTTAAAGAGAATGACTGGGTTACGGTTACGGGTAAACTGCTGGTAAAAGACGGGTATCCCACCATAGAAGCAGAATCCATTGTGGCAGCGGAGAAACCGGAGCAGGAGTATGTCTATCCTTATTACTGATAAAGCAGGAGAAAGGTGTGTAATGCATTTTTCTCCTGTTTTATTGATATTTAATCTCAGTTGTCTTATGTTGACAGAAGGTGGATCCAATGATAGACTGTACAGGTATTTCTGCGAGTTAGCATAAACTAACTAATGAGAAAATTAATCAATACGAACAAAGGAGTGTATAAGAGTGAAGCTTATAAAACTTTTTTCCGGATTCATGGTACTTACAGTTCTCTTAACTGGATGCGGGACATCCGGGCAGAGTAAGGAGAGTACAAAAACAGAAACCGTAACTGCTGAGACAACGAAAGGGGAGTCTTCCAGAGTCATTGAACATGCCATGGGAACAACGGAGATAAAAGGAACGCCTCTTAGAGTTGTAACACTGTTTCAGGGAGCAACGGACAGTGCCCTCCTTCTTGGCGTAATCCCTCTTGGTGCAGTAGAATCCTGGGCAGAAAAGCCGGTTTACGAATACTTAAGGGGTCAGATGGATGGCGTGGTGAATTTAGGAATAGAAACCCAGCCGAATCTGGAAGAAATTATTGCGTTAAAGCCCGATTTAATTATTGCGTCTAAAGTCCGCCACGAAAAAATATATTCCCAGCTCAATGAAATTGCACCAACTGTTATGGTAAAAGAAGTGTATCAGTGGAAGGATACTTTGAATATCTGTGCAAAAGCTTTGAACAAAGAAGAAAAGGCAGAAGAGTTTTTTGCAAAGTGGGATGAAAAAACCGCATATTTTAAAGAAAAGGCCGCAGATAAAATCAAGGATACAAAGGTGGCTGTCATTGATTTCAGAGCGGATCATGCAAGAATCGTTTATACAGGCTTTGCTGCTACGGTATTAGATGACATGGGGATTGAACGTCCGGAAAGTCATAAGAAAGAGGAGTGGGGTGTTATGCTGCAGTCTGAAGAAGCAATTCCCCAGATGGAGGCGGATCTGATTTTTGACCAGACCAACTTAAATGAGGCAGAAAATGTGACAAACCGGGATAAATGGACCTCCAATCCATTGTGGTCCAATTTAACAGCAGTAAAAAACAATCAGGTATATCCGGTTAATTCTGTATTCTGGAACAGCGGCGGCGGTCCTCAGGCAGCCATGCATATGCTTGAAGAAGTATATAAATTTTACGGAGTAGAATAAGAGAAAAGGAGAAAGGCATATGGCTTGGCTGCGGACCACAACACAAAAAACAGCAGTATTAACTGGACTTCTTGCAGGAATGGTGTTCTGCTTTGGAGCCAGCGTATCTCTTGGTACTTATTCCATTGCTTTTCATGAGGTAGTTCAGGCGTTTATTCAATTTGATCCTGGTTTAACGGAGCATATTCTGGTTATACATACAAGACTTCCAAGAGCAGTCACAGCCATGCTGGTGGGAGGGAGTTTAGGGGTTTCAGGAGTGCTGGCACAGGCACTGACAAGAAATCCCCTGGCTTCCCCCAGTATCCTGGGGATTAATTCAGGTGCCGTTTTTTTTGCGGTGCTTGCTTCCTCCTTTGCAGGGAATCTGCCGGGGGAAGGTGTTTTATGGGCAGCTTTTGCAGGTGCGGCTCTTTCTGCCGTTTGTGTATACGTTCTGGGGTCGGTCGGGAGAGATGGTCTGACACCTGTTAAGATCGTATTGGCCGGATCTGCCATTACTGCACTTTTTTCTTCTTTTACCCAGGGAATTCTGGTTTTAAGCGAATCGGGAATCCGCAACACCTTATCCTGGCTGGCAGGAGGAATTACAGGCCGTGATATGAAGCAGCAGATGATGGTGATTCCTTATATGGCAGCAGGTATGCTTCTGGCCCTGCTGCTTTCGGTTCCTGTGAATATTTTATCTTCAGGAGATGACGTTGCAAAAGGACTGGGACAGCGTACCCTGCTGATCAAAATTATGATGGGAGTCTGCATTATATTATTAGCAGGCAGCTCCGTGGCAGCAGCAGGCTCCATCAGCTTTGTGGGTCTGGTTGTACCCCATTTATCCAGAAATCTTGTGGGGCAGGATCACAGATGGATTATTCCTTACAGTGCAGTACTGGGAGCAGCTCTTTTATTAATTGCTGATGTACTGGCCCGATTTATTGTCATGCCTTCCGAAGCACCGGTAGGAGTTATGACAGCTCTCATTGGTGCACCATTTTTCATCTATATTGCAAGAAAAGGAGGGAAAGGCAGACGATGAAATTACTATCTAAAACTGCAGCTGCTAAAGGTGCATCAGCCCCAAAAAGAAAGCTTCTGGCACTTGCCATATTACTGGCTGCTTCCTATGCGGCCTGCGTCTGCGCCGGATCTCTGATTCTTTCTCCAGATACTGTTCTTCTTGGAATTCTCGGAAAGTCTGACAGTCAGGTGAAAATGATTCTGGAGACCGTCCGGCTTCCCCGTGCCACAACTGCGGTTCTTGCAGGAGCAGCACTAGGAGTTTCCGGAACTTTGCTTCAGGGTACCATAAGAAATCCGTTAGCCGCTCCCAATGTAATTGGTATCACCGGAGGAGGCAGTCTTTTTGCCGTACTGTTCCTCAATTATTTTCCGGATGGAGGAACGGTTTTCCTTTCCCTGGCATCGTTTCTGGGAGCACTTGCAGCAGCCCTGGTTGTCTACGTGCTGGCATTTAAGAAAGGAGTAACCCCCATACGGTTGATTCTGGTCGGAATCGGTGTTTCATCTGTAACAAGCGCACTGACCACCCTGCTTCTTTCTAAAAGTAAAAATGCGGCAGTGGATAAGGCTTATTTATGGATGGTGGGCAGTGTGTATGGTGCAGACTGGAATGATGTACGCCTTCTTCTGACCTGGTTTTCCATTTGCTTTTTCTTTTCCATGGCATACTCCCGTCATATCGATGTACAGGGGCTGGGAGATGAAGTGGCAGCAGGTCTGGGAGCTCATTTACAGAGACACAGGGCAGTTATTATTTTACTCAGCGCTGCTTTATCAGGAGGCGCGGCAGCGGTGGTAGGAGCCATTGGATTTATCGGTCTTATCGCACCCCACATGGGCCGCCGTCTGGTGGGGACAGAGCATATCTTTCTGCTGCCGGTCTCGGCACTGATCGGTGCTTTGATCCTGCTGGTTTCTGATACGGTTGCCAGAACGGTATTCCTGCCGGTTGATGTGCCTGCAGGAGTGTTTACTGCCGCCATCGGAGCGCCGTTTTTCATTTACCAGCTTTACCGCAGCCGCAATCAGTCCAATTGACAGGAGAAAACATATGAATGAATTATTGACCAATCAATTATCTCTGTCCTACGGAGACCAGCTTATTATCGAACGATTAAATCTTCATATTCCAAAAGGAAAGATCACCATACTGGTGGGAAGCAACGGGTGCGGGAAATCAACATTGCTAAAATCACTCTGCCGCCTGTTAAGACCAGGCAAAGGAAACGTGGTTCTGGACGGACAGGATATTTTTAAAATGTCAACAAAGGCTGTGGCGAGAAAACTGGCGGTATTGCCTCAGGGTCCGACGGCGCCAGAGGGGCTGACAGTTTCCCAGTTAGTAAGACAGGGCAGATACCCTCATCAGAATTTTATGGGGCAATGGACCAGAGAAGACGAGGAAATGGTTCAAAAAGCCATGGAAGATACCAATGTGTCAGGTATCGCTGACAGAACTGTGGATTCTCTCTCCGGCGGCCAGCGACAGCGCGCCTGGATTGCCATGACTCTTGCACAGGGAACGGAATACCTGCTTTTAGACGAACCGACTACATATCTGGATCTTGCCCATCAGATTGAGGTGCTGGATCTGCTTTATGACCTGAATGCCAGAGAAGGACGCACCATCGTTATGGTGCTTCATGATTTAAATCTTTCCTGCCGCTACGGTCATCACATGGTTGCGTTAAGCAATCGCAGGGTGTATGCAGAGGGAGCTCCGGAAGAGGTTATGACTGCAGAGACAGTCAGAAAAGTCTTTCATCTGGAGTGTGAGATCTCAACAGACCCATTATTTGGAACACCTTTACTCATTCCCCATGGCAGAGGAAGGAGCATGCATGGAGCCCATTCTGGTTGACAGACATCCCAGGCTGATTTACAATAAACTTATACAGAATTTACCAGTAGACAGGTAATCTACTGGTTTAGATAAGGAAGGAGCCCATACGATATGCAATTCAGCTTAAATGATTTTTTAATAGCTGTTTCCTTTGCATTGGATTTTGTGGAGATGGACCGGCTGGGAATGCAGTCTAATCATGGAAAGAGAACGGCTTATTTAACCGTATGCATAGCCAGAAGGATGAATTTATCAGAGGAAGAGATTTATGATGCAGCTGCGCTTTCCATCCTACATGATAACGGTATAAGTGAATCAAGCCTTTATGAACAGCTTCCCGAGGAATGGGATCATGCAGTAACCAGGTTCGAAGGCACCAGAGGCCATTGTGTGATTGGAGAAAAGAATATAAAAGACTACCCGTTTCTGACAAAACCTCAGGATATAATTCTCTATCATCATGAGCGTTATGACGGAAATGGGTATTTCGGGTTAAAGGGAGATGAAATACCCCTCATTTCCCAGATTATTGCAGCGGCTGACAGTTTTGAAAACTATTTTAAGTATGCAGACGGAGATTATTCTCATGGAGAAGTGCTAAAATGGCTGTCGATTTGTCAGGCAGGTATGGTTTGTCCCCAGCTTGCCAAAGTTCTTGATCAGATGGTAAAAGATCAGTCAGTCTGGAATAATCTAAGCAATGACAGGATTGAACAGGCACTTGATGAAGTGATTCCGTCTTTTGAGATGGAGGTGCCTCTGGATAAAATTCGTCAGGTTACCGGCGTATTCTCCAGAATTGTCGACTGTAAATCCAGCTTTACCAGACGCCATTCCAAGGGTCTGGCAGAAAAAGCGGCCCGAATGGCTGAATATTATAATAAGGATCAGGAGGAGACGGCCAGACTGATTATTGCAGCTGATTTGCATGATTTAGGAAAGCTGGCTGTGCCGAACAGTATTCTTGACGTTCCCCGTGCCCTGACACCGGAGGAATTTGAGACAGTAAAAAAACATGTGTATTATACAAGAGTTGCACTTGAGAACATCAGGGGGTTTGAGGACATCACAGAATGGGCTGCCAACCACCATGAAAAGCTGAATGGGAAGGGATATCCCTTTGGTAAAACAGGGGCTGAACTGGATTTTAATTCACGCATGATGGGATGCCTTGATGTGTACCAGGCGCTTACGGAGGATCGCCCTTATAGGACTGGAATGCCTCATAATCAGGCAGTTAAAGTCCTTTCTGATATGGCGGACAATGGGTTTGTGGATTCGGACATTACGAAGGATATAGACCAGGCATTTAGTTCTGTTTAACAAGGGGGAGTTTATGAAGTATGAAAAAGTAGCATTATCAATTATTCTGGTTTCTCTGCCATGCCTGGTTTTTGACTTTTTACTGCCAGCCTATACCACGGAGCTGGGATACACTGTGTTTCAGTTAAGTATTCTCTATTCTGTTTATTCGTTCTCAGAATTGATGATGAGATTACTGATTGGGAAGATTTCAGACCGTTACAGCCGTTTTCTGGTGCTGTGCTCTGCCATGTTTCTATACGGGATCGCTTATTTTTTATATTCCCAGGCAAGAGGTCTGGGATATTTACTGACGGCAAGAATGATACAGGGAGCGGCAGGGATTCTCTTGACAATTTCAGCCGTCAGCCTGATTACAGCTGAGAAAACAAGTTTTGCAAAAGGGCTTGGAAGATATGGCGGGAACCGGCAGTTGGGCGGAATCATAGGAATCGGTCTGACATTTTATGTACTAAACCGCACTGATTTTTTAGAGGGTTGGAGCAAGATCTTTTTAATCAGTTCTGCTTTTGCATTTGTTTCGCTGATTCTTGTATTTATAAAGAAACCTTCTCATGCAAGTGAACTGGCTTCCAGGGCTGGGAAAGTGGTTTATACTCCCCTGGAACAGAAGATCTGGATGTTGAATCTTTTATATTGTATACCTGTCAGCCTGGTGGGAGTTTTAGTGATTCCATATATGATGGCGTCATATCATGTGGATATGCAGGCAATTGGATTAGTCTTTATGATGCCGGTAATTATTACTGCCTTTTTAAGTCCAAGAATTGGGCAGATTGGAGATAATCTGGGCTATAAGAAAACAATTTTTTCCGCTACTCTGATTGCGGCTGTTTTCATGGTTTTGCTGGTTTTCAGCCCCAATCTGCAGATATTTGCCATTGTCTGGACCTTGTATCAGATAGCACTTACGGCACAGGACTATTCTTTGGATGCTATTTTTGTGCAAGGAGTTCCGGAGCAGGTAATGGGAGATTTTTATGGAAAGTATATGCTTAGCACCAGTCTGGGCAGAATCATTGGCCCATTTATTGGAGGAAGTGTTTTTTTGCTTGCCGGCGGAAAGGCGCCCTATTTTCTATGTGCTGTATTCCTGACTGCTATCAGTATACTTGTGTGGAAACTGATCCCAGCAGGAGGCAAGTCCGATAGAGATGTGCCTGGGTTGACAGAAAAACAAGATAGTGATATAGTCATTTAATCAAAGGCAAGGAGAGCAGATATGAATTTCTTTATTAGCGATCAACTGACAAGACGAATGAGCTCTGTACAAATCAACCCGGTGAAACATTGTACAGAGTATGGCGGTTACTGATACGCTTATAAGATTCATCGGGAAACAGTGCAGCAAAAAGAACAGCGTTACAGGCTGTTTCTTCTTTTGATGCCTGTTTTCCCTGCTTCTTTTTGCGGTGAAGGGTCATGGACAATGTTTTAATTGTTCATGGCCTTTTGTTGTATTAAGTTGAAACAGAAGGCTGAGAAAGTTTGATCCAGGTCTTCTGTTTTTTTATTACAATTTAGCAGAGGGGATATTAGGATTGAAAGAGGAAACGGTCTGTATTTGAAATGAACACAGGAAAGAAGGAAGTAAGACGTGAGTTTATTGGAGATTACAGGCTTATCTCATTCATTTGGAGATAATCAGTTATTTTATGAAACAGATTTAGTTCTTAATAAAGGAGAACATATTGGAATTACAGGGCAGAATGGTACAGGAAAAAGTACCCTGATTAAAATTTGTACAGAACAGATCATACCGGATCAGGGCAGAGTGGTGTGGTATCCCGGGACAAAAGTGGGTTATCTGGATCAATATGCCAGCATGGATAATGGGATGACAATGAGAGCATTTTTAAAAACAGCATTTGAGGAGCTCTATATTCTGGAGAAAAAGATGATGGAGCTGTATGAGCGTGCAGCCAGAGGGCAGGAAGGAGCGCTTAAGGCGGCTGCTGTCTGCCAGGAACAATTGGAGCATCGTGATTTTTACCGGATCGATTCACAGATTGATCAGGTTTGTCAGGGGCTGGGGCTCTCTTCCCTTGGGTTTAACCGTCCGATTGGAGAAATGAGCGGTGGCCAGAGGGCAAAAGTCATTATGGCGAAGCTTTTGATTGAGAAGCCAGATGTTTTGCTTTTAGATGAGCCTACCAATTTTTTGGATCATGATCATATTGTCTGGCTTCAGGATTATTTAAGCGGGATCGAACAGGCATTTATGGTGATCTCTCATGACGAGGGATTTCTGACCAAAACTACAAACTGGATTTGTGATATTGATCAAAAAAGAGTATTAAAATATTTTGGCTCTTACGGAGAATTTTTGAAAAAGAAGGCCCAGCTTCGGGAAAATTATACAAAGCAATACTGCGCACAGCAAAAAGAGATTAAAAAGACAGAAGAATTTATCCGTAAAAATATAGCAGGAAGAAAATCAAAAATGGCAAGAGGCAGGCAAAAGCAGCTTGACCATTTGGAACGAATGGAGGCACTGGATCAAAAAGAAATCAGACCTTTTTTCCGGTTTGATCAGGGGACGCTTCCTTTGGCAGGAAAACTGAAGGTATCAAATCTGACTGTAGGATACGGTTCACCTGTTTTGTCCTGTGTGAATTTTTCTATGAGAGAGGGGGAAAAGGTGGTGATAACGGGATTTAATGGAGCGGGTAAATCTACGCTTTTAAAAACCCTGATGAATCAGATTCCTGCCATAGGCGGTAATTATTGTTTTTCTGCAAAGGCAGTCATCGGGTATTATGAGCAGGATCAGGTATGGGAAAATGACAGTCTGACACCATTAGAAATCGTATCGGACCATTTCCCATTGCTGGAGAGAATGGAAGTGAGAAAAAAACTGGCTCAAAACGGGATATCAAAAAAACATGCGCTGCAGCCTGTGGGGACCTTAAGCGGAGGGGAACAGGCAAAAGTTAAGCTATGTCTGCTGACAGGAAGAACTTATAATTTTTTAATACTGGATGAGCCAACCAATCATCTGGATGTACAGGCAAAACTGGCACTCAAAGAGGCACTAAGGGAATTTTCCGGCACTGTTTTGCTGGTTTCCCATGAAAATTCCTTTTACAGGGACTGGGTGGACAGAGTGATCGATATCGGATCTTACTGATAATTGATTTTGTTAAATATAATTTATTAAAACTATATTGACTTACGTAGAATAATATGGTAGTATTTTACTATAATAATTGTTAAATGAATAAAACACGTGAGAAGTGAGATGACTCTCATAGTGGTTTCATATAAAATAAGGAGGAACAAACATGATGTCATTTATTCAGAGCCTTGAGAAGAGAAGAACCTATTATAATATCAACCGTGAGCTTCCTGTATCAGAAGAGGAAGTACTGGATATTATCAGAAAGGTAACAGAAGCAACACCGGATGCGTTCAATATGAAGAGTGCCAGAGTTGTGGTTGCACTTGGAGAGAAGCAGGATCAGCTGTGGGACAGTGCCTATGAAGCATTTGGCGGGCAGGTGGATAAAAGTAAGACTGATTCCTTTAAGAACGGGTATGGAACCATTCTTTATTTTATCGATGAAGAACTTATAAAGTCATATCAGGAGCAGTTCGCCCTCTATGCAGATAACTTCCCAGTCTGGGCCAATCAGTCCAACGGTATGCTTCAGTCCAATATCTGGACTGCTTTGCGGGAAGTGGGGGTGGGAGCATCTCTTCAGCATTATAATCCGGTTATCAACGAGGCGGTTGCCAGATTGTTTGACATTCCGGCTGGCTGGAAGCTGATCGGGCAGATGCCATTTGGAGGCATCGGTGCAGAACCAGATGGGAAAGAGAAAGAAGATATTAATAAGAGAGTTGTTGTAAAGAAATAATAATAGATTAAAAGCTGTCCGGCACTTGTTCGCCGGGCAGCTTTTTGTATTCTTTGATTCTATTATGTGAAGTCTTTTACTATTTTAATATATTCATTTGCGTGATAATTCAAATACGATCCTTTCCGGTAAGCAGCGACAAAGTCGACCATGGTATTCGGTGTTCCAAAGGAAAAACATATCAGTTTATCAAGAAAATTCATATGTTTTAAATGGGTATCTGTGACAAAAGTGACGCCATAATTTCTGGAAGCCAGCTCTGCTCCTGCCCGGATATTACTAGTAATCAGCATTTTATCAGGCTGGAAGCCAACCTGCTGAAAGACACGTTCAATTGTCTGACGGGAACGCTGATCGGTTTCCTGAAGAATTAATATCTCATTCTGCAGAAGACTTAAGTCAAACCATTGGTGATTGCAATCTTTTCTTGTTATTCCCTGATCTGCAAGCGGATGTCTTTTTGACATAACAAGAAGCATTTCTTCATGGCTGATGACCTCATAATCAACCTCTGGACTCTTCACCGGTTTGTTGAAAAAGGCCAGATCTGTCTCACCGGAGAGGATCATGCTTTCCAGAGTGGTTGAAGCAGACTCCTTAATATTAATAATGACATTTGGATACAGACTCTTGAAGATAGGAAGAGTACAGGGGAGCATATAAGTTCCGCGCATAACTGGAAATGCAATATTTAATACCCCTATATTGCTCTTAATAATATCTGACAGTTCGTTGTCCAATTCTTTTTTCAGCTGGAGTATTTCTCCGGCTTTTTTAACGTATCGTTCACCAGCATAGGTCAGAATGAAACGGTTTCCAATTTTTTTAAACAGCTTCTGTCCAAGGCTGCTTTCCAGACTTTGCAGGAACTTGGTAAGCGTAGGCTGGGAAATATAAAGGGAATTGGCAGCTTTTGTTATATTCTGAAACCTGGCAACCGCTAAAACATAACTCAAATCTTTAAAATCCATGGTATCACCTCTTTATCCATTTTACCTGAAGCAAATCAAAAACACAAGAAAATTATAGTTAAATACTATAGTTTATATGAAAAACATGAATTAGACATATAGTTAAGAAAATGTTATATTTACCATATCGATCGAATTATAATTCAGAGATGGTAACCGTTAGATAAAATTTAATAATGAGGTGGAACAGGCATGAACTACATAGATATTATATCTATTCTATTTTTGTTTGTAGTAGTGGCAATTGGGTTTGTTAAAAAGTGCAATATTGGTGTTCTGGCGATCGGATCAGCGTTGATTCTTGCCAGATTGGGGGGCTTAAGTGACAGCAAGGTACTGGCCGGTTTTGATGCGAAATTGTTTATTACACTGGTTGGTGTATCATTTTTGTTCAGCGTTGCACAGGTGAATGGTACCTTGGAACTTGTTGCAAAAAAGGGAATCGGACTTGCAGGAAAGAGAACTTATCTGGTTCCGGTCATTATATTCCTTGTAGCTGGATTCCTGACGATTATCGGGCCAGGTAATATCGCGGTAGGAAACTTGATGACAGTTGTTGCAGTAACGATTGCAGTCAGCATGGGAGAAAATCCATTGTTATTTGCTTTGGCGGCCAAAGTGGCAGCCAATGGTTTTACCCTGTCCCCATTAACCCCTCCTGGAGTATTGATGGAGAAGCTTGGTACAGAGGCAGGTTTTACCGGATTTGAAATTCCAGTTATGTGGAACTGCATTTTATGGTCAACCATTCTTATGATAGGTTTCTCTATTTATTATAAGATCTGGAAGATTAAACCTGCGGACAATAACAATATTTCACTTAAAGTCAAAGAGCATCTGAATAAACAGCAGTGGATTACAATCACTGGCGTACTGGTTATGGTAGTCATGGTTGTAGGTCTGAATATTAACGTAGGTCTTGCTTCATTTTTAGTTGCAGCAGTATTGGTAATTTTAGGCGTAACGGATGAAAAGAAAGCGTTGGTAAAGGTACCATGGGGAACCCTTATTTTAATCTGTGGTGTTGGTGTGTTAATGAACGTTGTTATTGAACTGGGCGGACTGGATCTGATGTCCAAAGGTCTGTTATCAATTATGACACCAAATACAGCAGCTCCAATTATTGGAATCAGTTCTTCTATTTTATCATTCTTCAGCTCAACTACAGGTGTGGTAATGCCTTCCATGATCCCCACACTGGGTCCGATTGTACAGTCATTAGGAACCGGCAATGCTGGTTTTGCAGAGCTTGCCAGTGTTGTAATTACTTCTTCTTTATCAGCAGCATTCAGCCCGGCTTCTACCGGAGGCGGACTCATCCTGGCCGCATATATGACAGCGTCAAGTGCTGAGGACAAAGATCAGGAGCAGAATAAACTGTTCGGCCGTTTGTTTTTAATCGCATTTGTTTGCGTAATCGCTAATGCAATTTTAGCAACAATCGGAATTTATGGAATTATTCGATAATTGGAGGATACATAATGTTAGATAGGCAAAGAAGAAGAATTCCCTGTTCCATTATGCGGGGAGGTACCAGTAAAGGTGTGTACATACTGGAGAATTATCTTCCTTCTGAGGAGCAGGCAAGGGATGAAATCCTCATGAAAATCATGGGAAGTCCTGATATAAAGCAGATTAATGGTCTGGGCGGTGCAGCTTCTGTTACAAGTAAGGTTGCAATTATAGGAGTATCAGGCCGTGAGGATGCAGACGTGGATTATACCTTTGCACAGGTATCAGTAGATAAACCCCTTGTAAGCTACAAAGGAAACTGCGGCAATATTTCTTCCGGAGTGGGACCTTTTGCGGTTGAACAGGGACTTGTAAAAATAACCGAGCCTGTGACAATTGTTAAAGTGTTTAATACGAATACAGGGAAAATTATTGAAGAAGAGGTACAGGTAAAAGACGGAGCAGTCAAATACGATGGTGATTTTGCCATTGCCGGAGTTCCGGGAACTGGTGCACCGGTTAAAATGAAGTTTCTTGATCCTGCCGGAAGTGTTTCCGGAAAGCTTATGCCTACTGGCAATGCGGTGGATCTGCTGGAGGTTCCTGGAATTGGGCAGGTAGAAGTATCCATCGTTGATGCAGCCAATCCACTGGTATTTGTAAAGGCTTCTGATCTGGGACTGACGGGAAAAGAACTTCCAAAAGATCTGGATTCAGACCAGGAAAAACTGGATCTTTTAGAGACAGTAAGAGGACTTGCAGCTGTTAAAATGGGATTAATTACTGACTATAAGAAATCGGCATGGGAGATGCCCGGAATCCCCAAAATGACTTTTGTGGCAGAACCGGATGAGTATGTGACCAACTCAGGCAGCACTATAAAAGGGGATAACATTGATCTGTTATCCCGCATGATGTCAATGCAAAAGACCCATCCCACCTACGCCATGACTGGTGCCATGTGTACAGCTGCTGCTGCCATAATTCCAGGCAGTGTGGTAAACCAGGTTTTAAGACCGGAAGCAGATACAAAGTTTATCCGTATCGGCCATGCAGGCGGTATTTTGGAAGCAGGTGTTGATTTCCATGTGGAAGGAAATGAAACAATCGTGGAAGATACATTTGGATTCAGAACCGCAAATCTGATACTGGAAGGATTTACATATTGTTGATTGGGAATGATGAAATAACTTAATTGTTAGAATGCAGGAGGATTTAGACGTGGTAAAACTTTATGACAGCGGCGTGTATCTGATTCATGGTCAGGAAATTGTTTCTGAGGAAGATTACCTTAAATCAGGAGCTTTGACAGATTCAGAGAAAGAAGAAGCAAAAAAAGGGACAATCTCCTATCATATTTTAAAGAACCATAACACTTCTGAAGATATGTCTCATTTGAAAATTAAATTTGATGCCATGACCTCCCATGATCTCACATTTGTAGGAGTTATCCAGACCGCCAAAGCTTCTGGTATGGATAAATTCCCCATTCCTTATGTACTGACCAACTGCCACAATTCTTTGTGTGCAGTTGGCGGTACCATAAATGAAGACGATCATGTTTTTGGTTTGTCTGCGGCACAAAAGTATGGGGGCATCTATGTTCCCCCTCATATTGCAGTCATTCATCAGTATATGAGGGAAATGCATGCAGGCGGCGGTCAGATGATTTTAGGTTCTGATTCCCATACCCGTTATGGTGCACTGGGAACCATGGCAATTGGAGAGGGCGGCGGTGAGCTGGTAAAACAGCTTCTTTCTGATACCTATGATCTGGCTTATCCTGATATTATTGCAGTTTACCTCACTGGAAAGCCAAATCCTGGAGTGGGACCACAGGATATTGCCCTGGCAATTATCGGTGCAGTATTTAAAAATGGTTATGTGAAAAATAAAGTAATGGAATTCGTGGGACCAGGAATTGCCTCTATGAGCACGGACTTCCGTAATGGAATTGATGTAATGACAACGGAAACTACCTGTTTAAGCTCCATATGGAGTACAGATGAGGATACAAAAAGTTACTTGTCCGTTCATGGCAGAGAGGCGGATTATCAGGAATTAAAACCTGCAGACAGGGCTTATTATGATGGCTGTGTATCTGTGGATTTAAGCACAGTGAAACCCATGATCGCACTGCCATTTCACCCAAGTAATACATATGAAATTAATGAGCTGAATGAAAATCTGGTTGATATTCTGCGTCAGGTGGAAAAAGAGGCAGAGAAAGTAAGTAAGGGGCGTGCCCCATTTACTCTGACCGATAAAATAATCAATGGAAAACTTCAGGTCCAGCAGGGAATTATCGCTGGCTGTGCAGGAGGCAATTATACCAATGTCATAGAAGCTGCCAATGCATTAAAAGGAAGAGACTGCGGCTATGGTGAATTCTCTCTTTCCGTTTATCCGTCATCACAGCCTGTTTACATGGATCTGGTGAAAAAAGGTGCTGTGACAGATTTAATGGAAGCAGGAGCCGTGTTAAAGACTGCATTCTGCGGACCATGCTTTGGTGCAGGAGATACACCTGCTCATAATGGCTTAAGTATCCGTCATACCACAAGAAACTTCCCCAACCGGGAAGGCTCCAAGCCTGGAAACGGTCAGATGGCAGCCGTTGCACTGATGGATGCCCGCTCCATTGCAGCCACTGCAGCAAACGGAGGTGTTCTTACTTCTGCAGAAGCCTTTGACTGCTGGGGAGATATACCGGATTATCAGTTTGACAGCTCTGTATATAAAAAGAGAATATACCAGGGATTTAATCAGGAACAAAAAGAGAAGGAACTGGTATGCGGCCCCAATATTAAAGACTGGCCGGAAATGAGCGCTTTGACAGAGAACATTCTCTTAAAGGTGTGCTCTAAGATTATGGATGAGGTTACAACTACAGATGAGTTAATACCTTCCGGTGAAACCGCTTCTTACCGTTCCAATCCATTGGGACTTGCTGAATTCACCTTATCCAGAAGAGATCCTGCTTATGTAGAACGAAGTAAAGGTACTGACCGTCTGGAAAAAGCAAGAACTGCAGGAAAATCTCCGGCAGAATTAGAACCAGAGTTAACAAAGATCTACGATTCAATCAAAAAAATACCTGGTATGGAAACCATTGAAATATCTGATACAGAAATCGGAAGTATGATTTATGCAATTAAGCCAGGAGATGGTTCTGCCAGAGAACAGGCAGCCAGCTGTCAGAGAGTGATTGGCGGACTTGCAAATATAACCAGAGAATATGCCACAAAACGCTATCGTTCGAATGTGATAAACTGGGGAATGCTGCCATTTCAGATGAAGGAAGAGCCGGAATTTGAAACAGGTGATTATATTTTTGTCCCTGGAGTACGTACTGCATTAGAAAGTGGAAATATGTCAGATATCACAGCCTATGTGGTGAAAGAAGATTCAGCCCGGGAAATTCATTTATATATTACGGACATGACTCAGGAAGAACGTGAGATTGTTAAAGCAGGAAGCTTAATCAATTACAACAGAAAAAGGTAATAAGAGGAGGAACAATATGGAAATCGTGCAGCCGGCAATGGCCGGAACACTGGAATCCAGCGACTGCCAGGTTACGGTAGAACCTGGTAATAATGGCATAGAATTTAACCTGGAAAGTGTGGTTATTAATCAGTTTGGTAATCAGATCAAAAAGGTTGTGATGGAAACGCTAAAGAATATGGAAGTCAGTCAGGTGAAAATCTCTATCGTAGACAAAGGAGCACTGGATTGTACAATAAAAGCGCGTGTAGAAGGGGCATTATTCCGTTCTATCGGGCAATTTGATCATCTTCCATGGGGAGGAGCTGTTCGATGATGAATCCGGAAAAGAAACGATTAAGAAGAACCATGATGTTTTTAAATGCCCAGAAGCCGGGGTTAATCAAAGATCCCTACATTTATAAGCCAGATTCCATTATGCTGGATTTAGAGGATGCAGTGGCCGAAAACCAAAAGGATGCTGCACGTTTTTCCCTTTATCATGCACTGAAAGAAATCAATTACCATGGATGTGAACGGGTAGTCCGGATCAATGCCCTGGATACCCCTTACTGGAAGGAAGATATCCGCTGTGCAGTAGCAGGCGGATGCGATTCCATACGAATTCCAAAAACAGAGCGGGCAGAGGATGTGAAGCTGGTTGAGGAAGCGGTTGCTGCAGCAGAAAAAGAGTTTGATATTCCAGAAGGAAGAACCCTTATTATGGCAGCCATTGAATCCGCCAGAGGAGTAATGAAGGTTCTTGAAATCTGTGAATCCTCAGAACGGCTTTTTGGTATAGCCCTTTCCGGAGGAGATTACACCAAAGATTTACAGACACGCATTACCGGAACCGGAGTGGAGCTCATGGGTGCAAGGCAGCATATGATCATAGCAGCCAGAGCGGCCGGCGTCCAGTGCTTTGATACCGTTTATACGAATTTAGATGACATGGAAGGCTTCCGAAAAGAGGTTGAATCCATTCATCTAATGGGATTTGACGGAAAATCAATTATAAATCCAAGACAGATCAATATTGTACATGAAATATTTACACCAACAATGAAAGACATTATCTTTGCAGAAAAGGTAGTCAAGGAAATCGATGATAAGAAGGCAAAGGGAATCGGTGTATTTACCGTTGATGGAAAGATGATTGATATCGCATTTTATGACGGTGCGATACGTACCATTTATATGGCGAAAGCATCGGGTGTATATAAGGGGGATTTGTAAAATGATAAATGCAGTTGGAAGAGATATCCCGGATGAGATCTTGAAAGCCACTGGAAAAGAAGTGTTCCAGGGAATTCACTACAGAGACGGATATACTTATAAAAAAGATGGCCCGGTAACCAGATGTGTGAGTGATAATACAAAGAGTAAATTAGTAGACAGTATTCATGATGCACTGATTAAATGTAATATAAAAGATGGTATGACTCTTGGCTTCCATCATCACTTTCGGGAAGGTGACTATATAGTCAATATGGTAATGGAAGAAGTACACCGGCTGGGCATTAAAGATATCACCATTTGCGCCAGTTCCCTTGGTAAGGCTCACGATCCAATCGTTCCATACATTGAAGATGGAACCATAACCAATATTCAGTCCTCCGGTGTCAGAGGAAAAATCGGACAGGCTATTTCCGCCGGGAAGTTAAAAGGTTTGGCCATCATGCGTTCTCATGGAGGCCGGGTTCGTGCCATTGAAAGCGGAGAAACCAGAATCGACATCGCATTTATCGGTGCACCAACCTGTGACGATTATGGCAACTGCCGTGGAATCGGCGGCAAGAGTAACTGCGGTGTTCTTTCCTATGCTCTTGTAGATGGAGATTATGCCGATCAGGTCGTTGCAATTACCGACTGCCTGGTTCCTTTCCCCAATTTTCCTGCACACATCAGCATGACAAAGGTGGATTATGTAGTCGTGGTAGATGCCATCGGAAATCCCGATAAGATTGCCACAGGTGCTGCAAAACCCACCACAGATATGAGAAAGCTGATGATGGCTGATTACTGTACCCAGTTTGTTGTTAATACTCCTTATTTTAAAGATGGATTTTCCTATCAGACCGGCGTGGGAGGGGCCTCCATCGCATCTACCATTTCACTTTCTAAAATTATGAAGGAACGCAATATCCGCATGCGTTTTGGTGTAGGCGGCCTGACAAAACCCATGTGTGATCTGTTAGCAAATGATCAGGTAGACTGTCTGCTGGATACCCAGGATTTCGATCTTGATGCAGTCGAGTCAGTGAAAGATCTAAAACACTTTCGTATTTCCGCCGGAGAATATGCAAATCCGTTTAATAAAGGCGCGGTGGTGAATAAACTGGATTTTGTCATTCTGGCTGCTCTTGAAGTAGATATTAATTTCAACTGTAACGTGGTGGTTGGCTCAGACGGAGAGATAACCGGAGCCCAGGGAGGACATCCGGACACAGCTGCCGGTGCCAAATGTGCAATCGTCATCGTTCCGCTGTTACAGGGAAGAATTCCCGCTGTCTGTACGGAAGTTACTGCTGTGACTACTCCGGGAGAAAGTATTGATGTAGTAGTGACTGATTATGGAATTGCCATTAATCCAAAGCGACAGGACTTAATTGACGCCATGAGAGGAGTGGACCTTCCTTTTAAAACAATTGAAGAACTTCGGGACATTGCCTATTCCATGGTTGGTGAGCCGGAGAAAGTGGTATTTGATGATAAGGTTGTAGGTATTATCGAAAGCCGGGATGGAACCATATTAGATGTAGTGCGTAAGGTGAAAGAATATACTTTCGCAGATAATTAGATGATAGATACAGATAAGAAGAACTATGATACTTATGCCCGCTGGATTGGAAACATGGCAGGATCAGCATTGCTGGAGGAAGTTTATACAGCGCCAAAGCCAGGACTTGTGGATCCGCTCAGTAATGGAGCCCACCGGGATATGAATCTGCTTACATTTAAAAGAAGCACAGATGCTTTGCTGCCTTATTTTCGTAAATTTGCGGAAACAGGAATTCATATGTCTGAAAAACCAGAAGGCTGCTTTTTAAAGATCCGTCAGATTGGAATTCAGGCAGAAAATGCGATGTATGAAGCAACCAGACAGGTCAATACCCATAAAGGGGCTGTGTTTACCATGGGTATCTTATGTGCGGCTGCCGGAAGCTGTTTTAAAAAGTATGGTCAGGTGTCCATAAGCAGACTGATTATGCAGGAACAAAAAATGGTTCGGAATATTTTATTAAATGAACTTGACTCCATACAGTTTAAGAACAGTAAAGATACCCATGGCCAAAAGAATTTATGTACTTATGGTTCCAGAGGAATCAGGGGAGAGGCGGCAGATGGTTATCCTTCCGTCATAAACCTGGCATTACCGGTTATCAGACAGGGGAAAAAAGAGGGACGCCATTGGAATCTGGTGAAAATCCAGACGCTGTTTACCCTGATGAGTCAGGTGGAAGATGGAAATATCCTGTCCAGGTGCAGGCGTGAGGGGCTTAAGGAAGTACAGAAACTGTCTCAGGAATTTTTGCTTACAGGCGGTGCCTATTCCCAAGGTGCTATTGAGGAGTTAATAAAACTTGACACCTATTTTATTCATAAAAACTATAGCAGCGGCGGGTGTGCCGATTTGCTGGCGGCCTCTATCTTTTTATCTGAGATTGAGGATGCGTGGGCAGGAAAGTGAGCAGGTGAATTATGCTGGAAGGAAGACCATTGCAGGGCCGTGCACTGGAGGAATTAATAAAATTTTTAGCCAGTCAGGATCTTAACTATGATGAGGGGATTGAATATAGTGCATGTATACTTGACGATGATTACAAAATCATTGCAGCAGGTTCTGTGGAAGAGAATGTGTTAAAATGCATTGCAGTGGATCCTCATCATCTTGGAGAAGGATTATCCGGCAGTGTGGTATCCCAGCTGATTCAGTATGAGTTTGAGCATGGAAGAAGCAGGCTTGTCCTATATACAAAACCAAAGAATGAGGAACTGTTTAAGAGTTTAGGATTTTATACCGTGTTCCAGACAAAATCTGTATTGTTTATGGAGAATGAGAAACAGGGATTTGAAAAATTTATCCAGGCAATACAGGAAATAACACCAATCGATGCCAAAGATTATGGGAGAATAGTTGGTGCAATCGTAGCTAACTGTAATCCGTTTACACTGGGACACCGGTATTTAATAGAAGAAGCTTTGAAACAGTGTGACTATCTGCATGTGTTTGTATTATCGGATAAGCGGACCTTTTATGGCGCAGAAGACCGTTATCAGATGGTTTTAAAGGGAACGGAAGATTTAAATCGGGTCATAGTTCATCAGGCTTCTGATTATATGGTTTCTGCCGCCACTTTTCCCACCTACTATCTGAAAGAAAAGACGTTTGCAAATAAAGCCAATTGTGAATTTGACTTGGAAATGTTTGCAGAAATAATTGCCCCTCCCCTTAAGATAACCAGACGGTTCGTAGGAACAGAACCTATATGCAGAGTAACTGGTTCTTATAATACAGCAATGAAACAGATTCTCCCTGAATATGGAATAGAAGTCATAGAGATTGAACGAAAAATACAGGGAGAAGAAGTGATCAGCGCTTCAAGAGTCAGAGAAGCTGTTAAAAAAGGCGGGTTCCAGGATGCAGAAAGACTGGTACCGGAAACGACATGGAACTATTTAACACAAAAAACATAAGTATAGAGGCAATTACAGTAAAAGGATCACATTAATCAAAGACCACCGGCTTACCTTGTCGGTGGTTTTTGATTACCCCTATAAAGGGTTATTGGTGACATTGTGATTTTTATATATTGGTATTACGTATAGATAGGAGAAAGATTAATATATATTTTGAATTTGTTTCGTATATGGCGTAATGCTATAATTGTGCTATATAAAATGAAAGATTAAGGAGTGCAAAATTTGTTTGACTTATCTTATTTCTTTAGCGTATTTCCAATTATAGCATCAAAATTACAGGTGACGCTTTTGCTGACCCTGACGGCTGCTGTTTTTTCCATCATTATTGGAGTTACAATTGCAGTGATTGCATATTACAAGATCAGGATCTTATATCCCATTACCCGTTTTTATTTGTCCATCTTAAGAGGTACTCCTCTGGTGGCTCAGTTATATTTTTTCTACTATGGGCTGGCGCGGGTCAGTGAAATTGTTCTGAACATGAAGCCGCTGACGGCAGTGGCATTGGTTTTAAGCTTAAATACAGGTGCTTTTATGTCGGAAAGCATTCGGGGAGCCCTTCTTTCGGTTGATTCAGGGCAAAAGGAAGCTGCCGCCATGATGGGGATGTCAGAGCTTCAGACAATCAGAAGAATCGTCCTGCCTCAGGCGTTTCGTGTTTCACTTCCGGCCCTGTTTAATGATTTGATTAATCTTTTAAAAGCCACGTCTCTTGCTTTCATGCTTGGTGTCAGAGATATTATGGGACAGGCCAAGAGCGAGGGCGCGCAGTCCTTTCGTTACTTTGAAATTTATCTGGCAGTTATGATTATTTACTGGCTTTTAGTGTTGGGATTTTCTCATCTTCATAAGATTATGGATAGAAAATGTATGGAAATGTACTAATGACGAATTTAAATTGGGAGGAAATGAAAATGAAAAAAATGTTACCGATTCTCTTCACTGCTTTGGCAGTGACCCTTTCTGGTTGCACCAGTCAGGCTGTTTCCAAAGCAGCAGATGGAAAGAAAACAGCAGAAGAAAGCGTAAAATCAGAAGCCACAGAGGCTGCAGGGAAGCGTAAAGTTATTATTGCTACCGGAGGCACAGGAGAGCCTTACAGTCTGCTGAGCAGTGATGGAAAAGACTGGACCGGCATTGATGCAGAGATGTGGAGTGAGATTGGAAAACGTACGGGGTGGGATATTGAAGTTAAGCAGACAGAATTTTCCTCTCTATTTGGCGAGCTGGATGCCGGACGCGTAGACGTAGCAGCAAATTGTTTTGCAACTACAAAAGCCAGAATGGACAAGTATACCACGTCTCATCCCTATTATGGTGATGCCCAGTGTGTGATAGTCAACGAAGATAAGTCGGATATCAACACCTTTGAAGCATTGAAAGACGTCACCATTGGAGTGACACAGGGGCAGGCCTCCCAGGTGTCTGTGGAAAAAATGGCAGATACATATGGTTGGAATGTAGTGGTTTATGAAACCAGTGATACAGGATATCAGGATCTGCATTTAAAGCGGATCGATGCCATGGCTACCACAGACAGCCTGGTACATAAATATGAAAAGACTCAGAACATGAAGTTTCATATTCTGGAGAACAGACTGTTAGCCAATAACGTTGCCTATTATTTTCAGAAAAATGACAAAGGAAAGGAACTTTGTGAGGAAGTAAACCAGGTCCTTGATAAAATGATGGAGGATGGAACCACTTCAAAAATTGTTACTAAATGGATGTATTCCGATATGACCAAAATGATACACGAATAAGCACATGGAAAGGTACTGAAAATGATTGAAATAAGTCATTTATGGAAGTCGTTTGACGGAGAGACAGATATTTTAAAAGATATTAATATATCCATTGAAAAAGGTGAGATTGTAGCAATACTTGGTTCTTCAGGAACCGGAAAATCAACATTGCTTCGGTGCCTGAATTATTTAACGAAGCCAACCAAAGGAATCATTCGCATTGGCAGTCATGGGATTGATGCAAAGAAACACTCTAAAAAAGAGATTATGGAGCTGAGAAGTCATTCTGCCATGGTTTTTCAGAATTATAATTTATTTAAAAATAAAACAGCCATTGAAAATATTATGGAAGCCTTGATAACCGTGAAGGGAAAAAGTAAAAAGGAAGCTCAGGAAATTAGTTTAAGGCTGTTAGATAAGGTTGGTATGCTGGAGCGGAAGGATTTTTTTCCCTCCAAGCTTTCCGGGGGCCAGCAGCAGAGGGTAGGCATAGCCAGAGCGCTGGCTCTTAATCCAGAGGTGTTATTACTAGATGAACCTACCTCAGCGCTGGACCCTGAGCTGGTAGGAGAGGTGTTAAATACCATTTCGAAAGTAGCAGAAGACGGCGCTACCATGATTCTTGTTACTCATGAGGTTATGTTTGCACGAAGGATAGCCACCAGAATCTTGTTTATGGCAGAGGGTTCCATAATTGCGGATGGGACACCAGAGGAGATACTGGATAATCCGGAAGATGAGAGAGTGAAACGTTTTCTGGATTACAATCTGAAATAAAGAAAGGAGTCTTACAATGATCGAGATGAAAAAGGAACTGCCTCAGGTATTTGACAGTTTTGCCGAGGCCAGAAAAAACGGGTTTCTTGCAGTAAAGAAAATTAAAGATTCAGGCAAGGGAGTAGTGGGACAGTTTTGCACTTACACACCTCTTGAGATATTCATGGCAGCCGGACTGGTTTCTGTAAGCCTTTGTTCCACCAGTGATGAGACAATTCCTGATGCGGAAAAAGATCTGCCAGGTAATTTATGTCCACTCATTAAATCAAGCTATGGTTTTGCAGTTACGGATAAGTGTCCATATATGTATTTTGCAGATCTGGTGGTTGGAGAAACCACCTGTGACGGCAAGGTAAAGATGTATGAACTGCTTGCGAAGAAGAAAAACTTACATATTTTACAGCTTCCCCGCAATCAGTTTACTCCGGAATCAAAGGCACTTTGGCGGTCAGAAATAGTCCGCTTAAAAGAGCGGGTAGAAAAAGACTTTGGCGTGACAATTACCGATGATATGCTAAGAGATGCCATTTATAAACGCAACGAAGAGCGGAGACTTTTAAAAGAGCTGTATGAATTAAGCACCTTGTGTCCTCCTCCCATTACGGGCCTGCGCCAGCTTCAGATTTTATTTGGTTCCCAGTTTAAATTTGACTGGAAGGAAAAAACAGAAGAAATCCAGAATGCAATCAATCAAATAAAGTCAGGCTATGAAGCAGGAGAACGACCGGTATCCATAGATGCCCCCCGGATTCTCATCACCGGCTGCCCCATGGGTGGAGTAACGGAGAAGGTGGTTAAGGTGATTGAAGAGGCTGGCGGTGTAGTAGTTGCTTATGAAAACTGTACCGGGGCCAAGCAGATGGATCGGCAGTGTTTAGAGGAAGGAGATCCAATCACCAACATAGCAGAGCACTACCTGCAGATTGGCTGCTCCATCATGACACCCAATCCCAACCGGTTTGAACTGTTAGGAAGGCTGTGTGAACAGTTCAAAGTGGATGGAGTAGTGGAAATGACTCTGCAGGCGTGTCATACATATGCGGTAGAGTCTCGTACAGTAAAGACATTTTTAGAAGAGAGAAACATCCCTTACCTGCAGTTAGAAACAGATTATGGAACAGCAGATATCGGACAGCTTTCAACAAGAGCCGGTGCATTTGTGGAGATGCTGTAAACAATGAAACAGATAACTGTAGGAATTGACTGTGGATCAGCCGCCTGCAAGGGAGTCCTGTTAAAAGAAGATTCCATTGCTGCTGTCTGCGTAAAGCCCACAGGCTGGAATCCAAAAGAAACTGCCAGAACCGTCTTTGAGGAGCTTCTGGAACAGACAGAAACAGCAGAGCATGAGATACGTGTGGCAGCAACTGGATACGGAAGAGTGGGTATTGACTTCGCCCATAAAAAAATAACAGAGATTACCTGCCATGCATCAGGAGCAGATTACCTTCTTAAAGGAGTTCGCACAATTATTGATATTGGAGGCCAGGACTCCAAGGTGATTTCAGTGGAAAACGGTAAGGTGCTGTCCTTTCAGATGAATGATAAATGTGCCGCCGGGACAGGGAGATTTCTTGAGATGTCTGCTCACCGCATGGGGCTTGATTTGTCTGATTTTCAAAAGCTGTTAACCGAAGGAAAACGCTGTTCTCTAAGTAGTATGTGTGCAGTTTTTGCCGATTCAGAAATCGTATCCTTGCTGGCAGCAGGGAAAACCCGTGAGGAAATCGCCGGCGGAATTATTCAGTCTGTGGTGACAAAAGTAATGGCACTGGCAGGAAGAGTGGGGACTGAGTCTCCCATTCTTTTAACAGGAGGTCTGGCACAAATGGAAGGAATCCGTAAAGAACTGGAATTGCAAACCGGATGTCCCGTAAATGTTTCTCAATTCTCCCGCTATGCAGGAGCCATTGGAGCAGCATTAAAAGCATAAGTATTATAATAAGAGGTTAAGTTAAAATGCACAGTTACTTTCGGGTAAATGTGCATTTTTTGTTTGTATTTATAATTGATTTTTATGGTTATTATGAAAAGTGGATATATATTTATTTAAATATGGTTGCTTTATAGATAAAATTAATAAATACAAACGACAATATAACCAATATTTTCTTGTAAAATGACTAATTTTCCATTATGATTTAAATGTAGATTGTAGACAATCTACAATACTGACTGGTTTAAGGAGAAGTTATGGACATACGTAAGATTAATAAGTTTACCTCTTGTGGTGGCTGTATTGCTAAACTGCCTCAGGGCATGTTAAAAGAAGCGTTATTAAACATCCCTCTTTTTGACGACCAGAATCTTATTGTGGGATTTGATACTTCTGATGATGGGGCAGTATATCGCCTGAGGGATGATCTGGCGATTATTCAAACCCTTGATTTTTTCCCTCCTATGGTGGAGGATCCTTATTTATTTGGAAAAATTGCGGCAGCAAATGCATTAAGTGATATTTACGCAATGGGGGGAGAAGTTAAAGTTGCACTTAATATTGTCTGCTTTCCTGAGGATGAAGACCCGGCTATATTAGGTGAGATACTCAGGGGAGGAGCCGAAAAGGTAAAAGAAGCAGGAGGGGTTCTTAGCGGAGGCCATTCCATTACGGATAAGGAACCAAAATATGGTCTTTCGGTGACTGGAATTGTCCATCCACAGAAGATTATGAGAAACAATTCCTGTTGTATGGGTGATGATATCATACTTACCAAGCCCCTGGGAGTGGGACTTGTAACATCTTCCTATAAAGCCGGAGAAGCCTCTCTGGAAAGCTATGAGCAGGCGGTTAACAGCATGCAGACATTAAATAAATATGCAGCAGAAGCAGGCAGAAAATATGAGTTGCACGCTTGTACGGATGTGACTGGATTTGGTTTTTTAGGACATTTAAACGAAATGGTTACAGATGAATATTCCATTCAGGTAGTATGCTCAGAAATTCCTTACATTAAAGAAGCGTACCGCTTGGCAGAGGAATATTTAATTACAGGCGGAGGTAAGAAAAACCGGAAGTTTTTGCAGGATAAACTGCGGTTTGAACAGGTTCCTCAGCCGATGCAGGAAATATTATTTGATCCTCAGACTTCCGGAGGTTTGCTGCTTAGTGTAGATCCCCGGGACACGGAAGGATTATTAAAGGATTTGGCTGATTTAAATATAGTAAGCTCTAAGGTTGCCACTGTAATTCCACGTCAGGATAAGAACTTGATTATCTTAGGATAATCATGGTTGAAAGGTTGTGTCACTATGGATTTAAAACAACTGGAAGCATTTGTTTATGTGGCTAAGTTGAATAGTTTTTCAAAAGCGGCTGATACAATTTATCTATCTCAGCCTACGATTAGTTCCCATATTAATGCTTTGGAAAAGGAATTAGGCACGCAGCTGTTAATACGTTCCACAAAGGAAGTTTATCCGACTAAAAGCGGGCTGGATTTTTTCGTATATGCTCAAAATATGCTGGCGCTGCGTGATGAGGCCATTCATTCTGTCGCACAGGGAGGCAGCAGTATCAGAGGGGAAATATCGTTATTGGCATCCAGTGTTCCGGCACAGTATTTACTGCCTTCACTGATAGCCGTATTTCAGAAAAGCTATCCTGATATCCTGTTCAAGGTCCGGCAAAGTGACAGCGAGCAGGTAGGGAAGATGCTTTCTAACTGCATTTATGATTTTGGTATTACAGGTACAAGACTATCTGGAAACAAGTTTGTTCAGGTACCATTTTATCATGATTCGCTGGTACTTGCAGTTCCTGCCAGTTATTCAACTCCACAGAATATGTCACCAGAAATGTTAATCAGGCTCCTTCGGACCCAGCCCTTTATTATGAGGGAAGATGGATCCGGGACAAAGAAGGAACTGGAGAATTTCCTTCTTCATCTCAATCTGACTCTGGAACATTTAAATACGGTCTGCTGCTTTAACAACACTCACAGCGTTTTACAGGCTGTATCCAGCGGAGCCGGTATTTCATTTGTATCCCGGGCATCTTCAGCCATGTATACACAAATGGGATTAATAAAAACCATTGAATTAAATGATTTTGTTATTAAACGGAACTTTTATCTGCTGTCAAAAAAAGAAATGATTTTACAGCCTGTTCAGAAATTGTTTCAGGCATACCTTCTTAATTACTATAAGGAATAACAATGGTGATACCAGTATTTAACTGGTGCCAGAAAGGATTTTATATGTATTTTGATAGCGCGGCTACTTCATTGCCGAAACCCCAATGTGTAATTGATGCGGTTACAACCGCAATGCTTACCCAGGGTAACCCATCAAGAGGAGTGAACAACGCTTCCCTTGCCGGACTCAGATGTATAACAAATGCAAGACAGGAGATTGCCCGTTTTTTCGGCGGTGAGAATGAGGTTGATGTGGCATTCTGCCAAAATGCCACCATGGCGCTGAATCAAGTAATTGGCTCTGTCGGCAAGCATATTGTGACGACTGCGGCAGAACACAATAGTGTCCTTCGCCCGGTTTACCGGACAGGAGATTATACCATCGTTCCAGTGGACACAAAAGGAAGACTGGATATAAAACAGGTGGAGGAAGCAATTCGGCCGGATACCGGGGCGGTTGTAATGACCCACGCTTCCAATGTGACTGGGAATAGTTATGATATTTTCTCCGTTGGAGAACTTTGCAAGAGAAAAGGAATCTATTTTATTGTAGATGCCTCCCAATCTGCCGGGCTGTTGCCCATTGATATGAAAGCAATGAACATAACTGCACTTTGTTTCAGCGGTCATAAATCCCTATATGGTCCTCAGGGAACAGGCGGCATATGTGTAAGACCGGAATTTTCCATAACTCCCATGTTGACAGGTGGAAGCGGGAACAATACATATTCCAAAACCGGTCCGGAGGAAATGCCGGAGCGTCTGGAGGCCGGCACTCAAAACAGCCACGGGATTGCAGGACTTCTGGCAGGCGTGCGGTATGTAGGCGGGAATAGAGAATTGTTTTTAAACCAGGCAATGGAATTGACAGATTGTTTTCTGGAAGGGTTAAGAAAAATACCCTCTATTGAGGTTTATGGTGATTTGGAGTGCACCACACGCACTCCGGTGGTGGCACTCAATGCAGCCCACATGGGAAGCAGTGAATTGGCATTTGAGCTTAATGAAAAGTATGGTATCTGCGTTCGTGCGGGAGCTCATTGTGCTCCGCTTATGCATGAAGCCCTGGGAACAAGGGACAAAGGTGCAGTACGTTTTTCCTTTTCACATATGAACACCGTGGAAGAAGTGGAATCTGCCGTAAAGGCTCTTCGGGATATATGCAGTTAATGTATAAATTTGAATACAAGGAGATGACTGGTATGAAAATAATTGATGCGATGGGAAAGGCCTGTCCGGTTCCGGTAGTCCTGGCTAAGAAAGCAGCAGCGGAACTCGCCTTAGAGGGCGGAGAATTACAGGTGCTGGTAGATAATCAGCCTGCATGCGAGAATTTAAGAAATATGGCTGAAGGAAACGGCTATTCCGTCATGGAAGAAAAGATTGAACCTGGCAGATACCGGGTTACAATTAAGGTTCCGGTACAGGAACAGAAGCAGGTTCAGATTCAATCTGTCAGAGAGCAGACTCCTGTAATAAGGGAGGAAAGCGAACTGGTAGTTGTCATCAGCAAAGATTCTATGGGGCAGGGAAGTGAAGAACTGGGAAAAATACTTATAAAAGGGTTCTTGTTTTCTCTCACCCAGTTAAAGACTCCGCCAAAAGCTGTCTTATTTTTTAATTCAGGTGTCCTCCTCACAGTGGAGGGGTGCAATACATTGGCTGATCTGCGTGAACTGGAACAGGCTGGTACCCAGATTGAAATCTGCGGAACGTGTGCGGATTACTATTCTGTGAAAGACACTATTGGTGTTGGTAAGATTGTAAACATGATGACAATTACAGAGCGTATGGCTTTTGCAGACTCTGTCATCAACATATAAGCTGGAAGGAATGCCTCATGGAAGATATTTTGTTCACATTTCACAACACACATCATTCAATTATGGCTGAGTCATTATTGCTGGGTGAAAAGATATCGGTAAAGGTTATGCCCATGCCGGAGGCTATTACTGCCGGCTGTGGGCTATGCCTACGTCTGCCGGAGGGAGACTGCCCGAAAGCTCTTGAAATACTGAAACAAGGCAGTATTATACCAAGGGGAATTTTTAAAAAAACAGCAGGAACATATAGTAATCTGCCCATAGACCGTTTTTATACTTCCCCATCAACCTGACAGGTTATTCTATGGCTTTGAGTATAATCAGGGAGAGCCTGACTCTTATAATAATATCAATCTTGTTTAAATCAAGGCCGGTAATATCTTTAATCTTTTGAATGCGGTATTTTAATGTATTTAAATGAATATGCAGACAATCCGAAGCAGAGTGCAGATCCAGCTGATGCTCCAGGTAGCAGGTCAGTGATTCCATTAAGGATGTACTATGAAGCCTGTCATATTCAATCAGATCATGAATACCGGGCTCAACTATGTGAACAGGCGGGTTTTGAAGCAGATAGGTTTCTGCCAGATCTTCTAAAATATAATCTTCATAATAAAACAATTGTCCCGGGCCTTTCTTTTGTCTTGAAAAATCAAAGGCTTTTTTTGCCTGCTCTAAAGCATGGTCTGCCTGTGAAAGATTCAAAAAGCCGCGGCTTATTCCTGCAAACAAATGATTTGCACTTAATATCTGCAGAAAATTCTGCAGCCGGTCATCATCAAGTGGAGATTTCGTACATTGATCAGAATCCAAAAGGATCACTATCTTACCTTCGAACATCTGAGTCAGACCCCCGATAAAAAATTTATTCAGCAGAGTACAAATATAAACCATTTTCTCCCTGGAGTCAAAAAGGTCATTGTCTGTAATATAAATTAAGTATATGTATTTTTTAAAATGGAGTCCGGATTTCTTCATCAGCTGCCTGATCTTTTCCGGATTGGGTTGCTGGGTTTTTAAAACATAAAGAAATATCTCTGATAACGGGGAATCGTAGGAGCAGTAAAAATGCGCATCATTACATAGCTGGATTCCTGCAAAATGGGCGAAGATCTGTAATATTTCACTGGAAAATTCCGTAAAGGGGCGGTTGTATTCCAGTTCGCTGACAAAAGCAATATTCATATGACTCTGTCTGATGCGAAGGATACGCTGGCGGTGTTTATAAATATCCGGGTAATTCATAATATATGGCGTTGAGGAATTGATCATATGACGTTGAAAAGCGTAATCAGCGTTGCAGATATCGTTGTATTTTTGGGAGAAGGTCTGATTCTCCTTATATTCCATCCACTGAGGCTCATCCAACTGTTCCTCGCCCCAGCAGGAGACCACCGGATTGTGGGCGGAATCGATCACTCTCAACGGATTTCCAACATATTTAAAGGTCACTTCCAGCATTTTTTTCATGGCATCCGGATCGTCTAATGCCCGGATCATCTCTTCCCTGTACTGGTACAGGCTCAGTTCCTCGAAAAAGAATTCCTCCGTCAGGTTAATTAGTTTTGGCATTGTCATCAGCTTGGGATCACAGACAATCCAGTTGATTTTATTTTCCATGCCATAGGAGCGGGGGAATTCCTTATCCCCAATAAGTAAAAGATTGACAGCTTCTGAAAGCGGGATAGAGTCAGGCAGGTCACAGACGTGTGCGATGTAAACAATATCGGAACAGAATGTCTCAGGTAAGCCATCCAGACAACGGCATGATCTGATGGCCAAATCATTACTGATATGACAGTGACAGCTGTAATTCTTTAAAAACTCCGCCAGATTTTTCATGTGCTTTGCCATACGCGTCCTCTTTTCATATGAATTTATGAATCATTATGGAAAATATTATATCACTGTTTTTATGTGGCTTCCAGAATGGATTGTTAAAAACTATTAAAATATAAAGATATAATTGTTTTATTTAACAAAAGATATCTTAGTAAAACCAATAAGAAACTGGTAAAAGTTTATAGATTCAGACATACCCTTTTCCTTTTGTATTTGATACTATTTTTTCATAGCAACAATAAAAGGAGAGGACAAATATGCAGAACAAATACGAAAAGCTTTTTGAACCGGTTAAAATCGGCAATGTAACATTGAAAAACCGCTTTGTTATGGCACCCATGGGCCCTCAGGGTCTGGGAGACTCCGTGGGAGGCTTTAATCAGAGAGGGATTGATTATTATGTGGAGCGGGCCAAGGGCGGAACAGGGCTTATTATCACAGGAGTATGTTTCGTTGATAATGAAGCAGAGCATCACTCCATGCCAAGTACTCCCTGTCCCACCATTAATCCCGTACATTTTACCCGGACTGCAAGAGAAATGACAGAACGGATTCATGCTTATGATGCCAAAGTATTTCTCCAGTTAAGTGCTGGTTTTGGCCGGGTTGCACCTCCTGTTGATCCAGATTTAAAGCCAGTATCTGCGTCAGAGATTATGAACCGCTGGGTAGATATCCCTTGCAGAGCTTTGACAAAAGAGGAAATCCATCGGATTGTGAAACGGTTTGGGGAAGGGGCAGCAATTGCTAAAAATGCGGGATTTGACGGAATTCAGATTCATGCGGTTCATGAGGGATACCTGCTTGATCAGTTTGCGATCTCATTTTTTAATAACAGAACGGATGAATACGGAGGGAGCCTGGAAAACCGCCTTCGCTTTGCAAGAGAAATCGTGGAAGAAATAAAGAAGACCTGCGGGGATGATTTCACAGTTACGCTTCGTTACAGTCCTAAATCATTTATAAAAGACTGGCGTGTGGGTGCTCTTCCTGGTGAGGTATTTGATGAAAAGGGCCGTGACCTGCCGGAGGGGATTGAAGCAGCGCAGCTGTTGGAGCAGTACGGTTATGATTCCCTTGACGTGGATGTGGGCTGTTATGATGCGTGGTTCTGGAATCATCCGCCAATGTATCAGAAGAAGGGACTTTACATACCTTATGCAAAAGCAATAAAAGAGGCAGTAAATGGTCCCGTTATCTGTGCCGGCCGTATGGATAACCCGGATCTGGCTCTTTCTGCCATTGAAGACGGAAGCTGCGATTTAATCGGACTTGGACGCCCCCTTCTTGCAGATCCGGATTATGTAAATAAACTGCGTTTCGGTCAGACGGAACTGATTCGTCCGTGCCTTTCCTGTCATGAGGGATGCCTTGGCCGTATGGTTCATTATGGCTGGCTGAACTGCGCTGTCAACCCTGCCTGCGCAAGAGAAAGGATTACAGAATTAAAGCCAGCTTTGAAAAAGAAAAAGGTAATGATTATTGGCGGAGGAGTGGCTGGATGCGAAGCTGCCAGAGTGTTAAGTCTGAGAGGTCATCAGCCAGTGATCTATGAAAAAACAGACCGCCTGGGAGGAAATTTAATTCCAGGAGGAACACCGGATTTTAAAGAAGATGATCATGCACTGGCAAAGTGGTATGAGAACACATTAAAAGATCTGTCAGTACCTGTTTATTATAATACGGAGGTAACTCCTGAGTTGGTTGGAAAAGCCAATCCCGATACGGTTATTGTTGCAACCGGTTCAAGACCTAAGGTATTCGGTCTTGGAGATGACAGTAAGGTATTTACAGCCGAAGAAGTTCTTCTTGGAACCAGAGATCCGGGCAGCCGTGTAGTGGTTTTAGGGGGAGGTCTGGTTGGTTGTGAACTGGCTTTGTGGCTTAGGAATAACGGAAAAGAAGTTTCCATTGTGGAAGCACAGGACGGTTTATTAAAACTAAATGGTCCGCTGTGTTTTGCTAATATCAGTATGCTTTTATCCTTGATTGAAAGCAAAGGAGTATCTGTTTATACAGGTTCCAAAGCAATTCGTACCACTGAGCAGGGAGTTCTGATTGAGACTGGCGCAGGAGAAGAGGAATTAAACGCGCATTCTGTAGTGCTTGCAGTTGGTTATGATTCCGAAAGCAGACTTTATGATGAACTAAAATATGAAGTCAGGGATCTTTACATATTAGGAGATGCAAGAAAGGTTTCCAATATTATGTACGCGATCTGGGATGCATTTGAGGTGGCATCAAATATTTAAAAGGGTAAAAAATGAGTTTCCTCCGTACAAACCTCCAATATGGATTTCTGTGCGGTAGAAACTCATTTTATTGCTATCGGATGAGCTCCTTATCATTTTTTATGATGTTACGTTTATCAACACCGTCAGGCACCATTCTGTAGACCAGGAACCGCACATCCTCATCAAAATCATTTTCCAGTGTATGAATGGAATTTTTTACTCTGACGACTGAATTTTCTGAAACAATCCGGCATTCTGTCTGTTCCGCTTCTTTCCACAAAATTTTTAATTTACCGGAGATTACAAATATAACTTCTTCTATACTATTGTGTTTGTGCCATTCCTGAATGGAATGAGGGGGAAGGGAATTAAGATGAATTTCATATTCATCGAAAATAAAATAGTTGACCTTTGTGTGGTTCTCTTTTTCTACATAGATCGAGTCTGCAGTATCATAAATTTCCAGATTCATATTAACACTCCTTTGTACTCTGTCTTTAAAGAGATTTCTTTTCTTCAGTATAGGCCTGGATTTTGTGTTTTGCAATCAGTAATAATAAAAAGGAACTGCAGCCCGGAAGAATTATCAGTGACAGCAGTTCCATAAAAAATAATTAACCAAATATTTCTTTCAATTCTTTCCGGCTTCCCTCATCAGTTAATGCCAGAATATCATCCCCCACCAGGATTTGGGAATCCCCTTTTGGAATGACTAAGGCATCATCTCTGGTAATGGCGATCAGTACTGTCTTTTTAGGTATGGACAGGTCTTTCAGTAACTGGTTAGCCGCCCTGGCAGACTCTGCGACTTTCATCTGGATAATGGAATAATCACCCCGTTTTAATTTTAATATGGTGAACATATCCTCTAAATCCATTTCTTCTACTACAAAGTGAGCCATTAAATCGGCCTGATTGACGCCAACATCTACGCCCATACTGCTGTTATAAAGCCAGGCATTTTTGGGATTATTCACCCTGGCAACCACTTTTGGAACACCAAATTCCATTTTAGCCAGAGTGGATACAACCAGATTGATTTCATCAGCATCGGTTACTGCTGCGATAACATCGGCAGAGTCGATCCCTGCCTGTTCCAGTACAGCAGGGTCTGATCCGAAGCCGTTAATTAATACTTCCGAAGGCAGTTCTTTTAATAGTTTGTTAAAATTCTTATTCCGATGTTCAATTACTTTTATTTCATGTCCGTTGGATAATAACAGGGAAGCAAGATAGGTTCCGACCTGGCCCCCTCCTACAATAATCACTTTCATAGATTTCGTGGCATCCTTTCTTTCCATTTTCTCACAGTTCGACTTGTTATCTATAACAGATCCAGCATGGATTTTAACTTATCCGTTGCAGCTATAATAACTGAAATGTACAGGATATCCTCTGCCTCCAGAATTGTACCAAGAGTCGGTAAAAAAGTTTTATTATTCCGGCTGATGGAAATAACCTGTATTTCACCCAGCACTGTGATTTCATTTACCTGATGACCCACCAGGAGAGAGGGAACTTCAATGCGGACCAGATTCACAGTTCCATTTCCAATGTCATAGACACTGTCCAGCTGATGATAGGTCAAAAACTGGGTTGCCCGTTCAATGCCCCAGGAAGTGGTAGATATGGTCTGAATGCCAAGTCTGTGATAGATTTCTGCCTTTTTCGTATCATATAATCTGGCAACCACATGAGGGACACGGTAAATCGTTCGGGCAATCCTGGCGATTACGGCATTAATCTCATCACTTTCTGTACAGGATACCACAGCATCTACTTTGTCTATCCTGGCTTTGCTTAGAACGTCCCGGTCAAACCCAAATCCCAGAACCTTAATTCCTGCAAAATCGCTTCCAAGGCTGTCTAAAACTTCCGGATTTGAATCAATGACTGTTACCTGGTGTCCTTTTTTAATTAAATTATTGGATAAGCCGATTCCCATTTTTCCTAAGCCAACTACAATCACTTTCATTACAATCACCTCTCTATGATTTTAATTTTCTGCCCGTTCTTTATTACGCAGCCAAAATTTCCTTACCTCTTCAAGCAGCAATACCAGTGGCGGCCAGATGCATAACAGCAGCCAGTCTGAAAGCAGGAGAGGTGCCGTATGGAATACGGATTGCAATGGCGGCAGATAAACTAAGGCAAAGATTAATATAATCTCGATCAGGATTCCCAAGTTAACCTGTTTATTTTTAAACAATCCGACTTGAAACGCGGACTGTTTTTCCGTACGGCAGTTAAACACAGCTCCAATCTGGCTGAATACAATGGCTGCCAGTGCCATGGTAGTTGCCCTGAAATAAACTGGATTATTTCCGCTGGCCAACGGCATTTCCGGCCAGCCGTTCTGTATATTGACAAAGAAATACGAAAAGGCAGAGGCAAGAGAACCCAGCATTCCATACCATAAGAACGCTTTGATGATCAGCGGCCTGTTTAACAGAGTCTCTTTTGGATTACGGGGTGGCTGATCCATAATTCCTTTTTCCGGTTTCTCAGTCCCTAATCCCAGTGCAGGCATCATATCCGTCCCCAAGTCAATGGTGAGAATTTGCATGACAGTCAGGGGAAGGGGAATTGCACCTCTGGAAAACAGGAATAATGCGGAGGGTACGGCCTCCGGCATATTGGAGTTTAAAATATACAGTAAGAACTTTCGGATATTACTGTAAACAGCCCGGCCTTCTTCAATGGCATGGACGATGGAAGCAAAGTTATCATCCGTTAAAATCATATCCGCTGCCTCTTTTGCCACATCGGTTCCGGCGATTCCCATAGCCACTCCGATATCGGCTTTTTTCAGGGCAGGAGAATCATTTACACCATCTCCGGTTACTGCAACAATCTCACCCAGATCCTGTAAATTCGTTACAACTCTCAGCTTTTGCTCCGGTGCCACCCTGGCAAAGATTATTTCATCCTTTAAATATTCCTTTAACTGCTCATCAGACATATCTTCCAGTTCCAGCCCTGATACAACCCTTGGATTTGTACCTTTTACAATACCAATTCGTTTTGCAATGCTTTCTGCCGTTAATCCGTAGTCACCCGTTATCATAATAATACGGATACCAGCGTGGCGGCATTCTTCAACGGCTGCAGCTACTTCGGGTCTGGGCGGATCTGCCATGACTACCAACCCGACAAAAGTCAGATCCTGTTCAATCAGATCGGGTGTATAGGCGCTCATGGCTGTTGGAATTTTATCTTCTTTTTTCAGAAGACGGTATGCCACAGCCAGAACACGTAATCCCTGCCTGGCATAATTGTCATTGGCCTCCATGATTTCCCTTCGCATCTCTTCTTTCATGGGAGTGACAGTCCCGTTTCTGCGAATGGTATTACTTAGTTTCATAATTTCTTTTGGAGCACCTTTTACGTAGGCAATCAGTCTGGTGCCTTCTATGGTTCTTTGAAGCCGATGCACGGTTGTCATTCGTTTCCGGCGGGATTCAAATGGCAGTTCTCTTAATCTTGGGGTCAGTTCCGCCTGTTTTGCCACGTTAATCCCAGCTTTTTCTGCAACAACGCCAAGACATGCCTCTGTAGGATCTCCAAGCACTGTATAACGGGCGGATTCTTCTCCTGGGGGAAGTAATCTTGCATTGCTGCATAGTGCAGCACCAGTCAGCAGAAGATTCATGTCCTCATCCTCACTGGCTTTTACTGTTTTTCCGTCTGTCATGATCTCGCCTTTGGGGCTGTAACCAACACCCGTTACTTCATATTCCCGTTCTGCAAGCCATAAATGGTTTACTGTCATTTCATTCTGGGTTAAGGTTCCTGTTTTATCCGTACAGATTACGGTAGTGCTTCCAAGTGCCTCTACAGAAGAAAGCTTTTTCACCAGAGCATTCCGCTTTGACATTCTTTGGACTGCCATGGCAAGCGATAACGTAACTGTTGGAAGAAGACCTTCTGGAATAAAAGCCACAATCATACCAAGAGCAAAGATAAAGGAGGAGGCCATTGGTTCCTTCACCAGCAACAAAGCTGCCACAAAGAAAAATACGCCAAATGAGATGGCAATAACAGAAATTTGTTTTGTTAAACGGTTCAGTTCCTTTTGCAGGGGACTTTGGACTTCTTTCATGTTCTGTGTTAATCCTGCAATTTTACCAAATTCCGTACGCATCCCAATCTCCATTACAACGGCTTTTCCGTTGCCCTCGGCTACATTGGTACCTGCAAATATCAGATTTGGAGTTTCCGCTTTTGTCAGGTCATCTTTTAATACTGCATCCTTGATTTTCCGCACCGGGTTGGATTCTCCGGTTAAAGTGGACTGATCTACCTGCAAATCACTGCTTTCTATTAATCTGGCATCAGCGGAGATCTTGTCCCCCTCCTCCAACAGTATGATATCGCCGATAATCAGATCTTCTGCCAGTATTTTCTGTTCTTCCCCGTCACGGATGACGCGCGCATAGGAAGGCAGCATGTTTCTTAATGCATCTGTGGCTTTTCCGGCCCGATGTTCCTGCCAGAAGCTGAAAACACCATTAATGACGTTAACCAGCCAGACAGCCACTCCCAATTGGGGCATCCCCGCAAGAAATGCCACAGCACCGCCAATCCAGAGCAGAATCGCCATGAGATGGATAAAGTTTCCCAGAAAGATAAGTATTACAGATTTTTTCTTTTTTTCTTCAATTAGATTTTTGCCAAGTTTTTTTTGCCGTTCTGCCACCTGTGACTGATTCAGACCCCGGACATTGCTTCCTAGTGCAGCATAGACCTGATCCGCAGGCAGCTTCGCAATGTTCTCTTCCATACCCTCTTTTTCTGTAACCATTGTGTTATAACCTTCTTTCTCTTAAAAAATGATTTCGAAGACTTTTTAACTAAATCGTTTCTGAGAAAATAATTGTATACCCTGTAAGATTGCCGCTCAATAATATTAACAGAATCTATATACTTCCATATATTTCCTTAATATTATCTTTAAACTGGTCATTTGTTTCACAAATGGTATCTGAAATTACCAATATATTACTATGATTTCTTACAGAAACTATGCGCATAACGGATTACGTCTGGAAGTATTGGCATAAAAAACAGACAGATAAAAGGAAACTCAACTTTTACCTGTCTATTATATATTTTTGTACATATCGGTTGAACAGCAAATCAAAGAAGTAGTTAATGCCATACCGGGTATAAACGTTTTGCATTCCGTTGGAAATGTAATCGCAGGATTGAAATTTGTCACTCAGGAAAATGATGGTGTCATAATATTCCCCGAACTGTTTAGCGTGGTTTAATGTAATCAGAAATTTACGTGCCTTCACATCTTTTACGTCATCCTTGGTCGCAATGGCATAATTTCCAGATGCAGAGCAGGTAATCAGCAGATCATCTTCCGTAAGAGCAGGAAGAATTCCGGTATTGCCGGAAATATTGGTGACAAGCTTAATCAGCCTGCCAAGAGAGGTCATCTCCAGCTGAAATTCCTTGGCAGAAGAGCTTGAGGTGTCATAATTCAAAATAACAACATTACGGCTGTTTTTGATCAGATCCACAAGCAGTTCTATATTTTGCTGGTCGATGGTATCATTGATATCTGTCAGCATGTCAACCATGGAAGTCATGATGTAATCATGAAAAGAGGACTGGTTGACAAAGTCAATAAATGCTCTGGAATGTACCCGCATATGTCTGATGTTATCTTTCATGTGTGTAAAGCTTTCAAAGCCGATGCTTTTTACGAATCTGTGTATTGTACTCCTTGATACATAACAGTAATCGATCACATCATAGATGCTGATTTTATCCAGAATATCAATGCGCTCTAACAGATAATTTGCTAAAACGTAGTTAATATCGTCTTCGTTGGAATTATTAATGATAGCAAGCAGGGAAGAGGTAATACTAAAGCCCTTGAGACTAAATGCATTTTGCTGTTTTTTATTATTTTCATCCATGCCCAGATTATATATCAAAAATAATAGAGACACAATATTAAATCAGGGTAAAAATAATTAAAATTCAAATTTGGTATCATATTCTGAAACCCGCGGTTTTGTCGAAATCTGATATAATCTGGCTATGGAAATACATAAGGCGCGCTGGTGTAAATCCAATGGATCAACGAGGGTATGGTGAAACAAAAAGCAGACTATAAGAAGAGGGGAAAAATCATGGCAAAAAAAGATTATGTACAAATATGTGCAGATATAATCAATACTTGCGGAGGCGAATCAAACATTGCTAATGTTACACACTGTATGACCCGTCTGCGTATTCAGCTGCATGATGAGTCAAAGTTGAATAAAGATGAGGCAAAAAAAATCCCGGGAATTCTTAACCTGATTGTTCAGAGCGGAGAGTACCAGTTTGTGATCGGACAGGATGTACCGGCACTTTTTGCAGAATTTAAGAAGCGTGACGGCATTAAAACAGGCGGTGAAGTTAGGGATTCAAATGCAGTTAAGCAGGATGGGAAAGCTGGCAGAGGAAATGTTTTTGCAGGCATTATGGCATTTATTGGAGGCACATTTTCTCCGGTTATTCCCGTACTGATCGCTGGTGGTCTTACGGGGGCCGTGTTAACGCTTCTTACCACACTCTTTGGAGTGTCTTCTGAAGATGGAGCATACAAGATTTTCTATGCTGTAAACCAGGCGGCTTTTTATTCCCTGCCGGTATTTATCGGTTTTTCAGCAGCAAACAAATTAAAATCCAACGGATACCTTGGAGCGTTTCTTGGAGCAATCCTGTTATATTCCACCATCAATAATGCAGAAGCTCTTGACTTCTTTGGCATTAAGGTTGCACAGATCGCATATAACTCAACGGTATTTCCTGTAATCCTTGGCGTTTTATTTATGTCCGTCATTTATAAATATTTACAGAAGATCATACCAGTCTATTTAAGGACGATTTTTGTACCCCTTATTACCATGCTGGTTACAGTACCGGTCACACTCATTGTACTGGGCCCCATAGGAAATCTTGCAGGAACCTGGCTGGCAGACGGCGTACTGACTGTTTACAGAGTAGCTCCGGCAATCGCGGTTATGATCATTGGTATTACGACTCCCCTTATGGTGTTCTTTGGTATGAACAACGCAACGTATCCGGTAGTTTTCTTATTAATAGCTGAAATCGGTTCTGACCCGTTAATCTGTACCGGAATGGCTCCGGCTAATGTAGCTGTCGGCGGTGCCTGTCTGGCAGCAGCATTGATTGCAAAGAATGCAGAATCACGCAGTATCGCAACAGGAGCCGGTATTACTGCACTGTGTGGCATTACAGAGCCGGGTGTATACGGTGTATTATTTGTAAAAAAATATCCCCTTCTGGGTGCAATGATCGGCGGTGGTCTTGGCGGCCTCATAGCTGGTTTATTCGGTATGACCCAGTACGTAGTATCAACCCCTGGATTTATTTCAATTCCTGCTTATATCAACCCGGATGGGACAGGTAAAAATCTGATTGTCTCATTGGTTGTTATGGTGACTGCAGTTACGGTTTCATTTGTAATTACCTTAGTGCTGGGAAAAAGAGCGGAAAAGAAGGCGGGGGCCAACTAAGAAACCAATGACAAATTGTATGAAAAAACTGGAGGTGCAACATGTATTATAAAGAAGATCCTAAATTCCCCGAAAACTTTATGTGGGGTGCTTCAAGCGCTGCATGGCAGGTAGAAGGCGGAGTTGCAGAGGGCGGAAGAACACCGGCCATGATTGATATAAACAGCACGAAAAAGAAACCATATGCGGATAATTCAATCGCAGCGGATCATTTTCACAGATATAAAGAAGATGTGGCACTGATGGCAGAATGTGGGTTCAGCTCTTATCGTTTTTCCCTTTCCTGGTCAAGAATTATTCCTCATTCAGACGGAAAAGTCAACCCGGAAGGAATTAAATTCTATAACGACCTGATTGATGAGCTGATTAAAAACAATATTACTCCTATCGTGACCATTTACCATTATGACCTTCCAGTATGGGTATATGAGGAATTAGGCGGCTGGAGAAGCAGAAAGACCATTGATGCATTTGAACATCTCTGTAAAGTCTGTTTTGAAAATTTCGGTGACAGAGTGAAATACTGGTTGTCACTCAATGAACAGAATATGCAGATCTGCTATGGTCACTGGCTGGGAACAAGTGTGGGCTGTACAGACTGGGAGAGAGAGAAATGGGATATTAACCATATCATGAATCTTTGCCATGCAAAGGCAGTCATTCACTGTCATGAAATGGTGGAGGGCGGAAAAATCGGACCTGTTCCAGGTTATGTTCCCATCTATCCAAAGACCTGTAATCCCGGCGACCAGATCGCTGCCATGAATGCGGAAGAATTAACCCAGAAGATCTGGAATGACACGTATGTATATGGGGAATACAGTAATTTTGTAAAAAAATACTGGGAAACCCACGATATTCATCCAGATATCCGTCCAGAAGACTTAGAGCTGATGAAGAAGGCTAAAATCGACTTCATATCAGTAAACTGCTATAGAAGCAACACTGCATATGAATCAAAAATTGACAGTGAGAGACAGGAGTATGGTCTCAATAAGTTTGGAATCAAAGGTCAGATGCAGTGGCCAAATGTCCCCGGTGAATATGCGTTATGTACCAATCCATATGTGGAATATACGGACTGGGATTGGGAAATCGACCCCCAGGCAATGCGATATTCTCTCCGCTATCTCTGGGATCACTACAGACTTCCAATGATGATTACAGAAAATGGATTTGGAGCAAACGAGACCAAGGATGCAGACGGACAGGTGCATGATACAGCAAGAATTGAATTCCTTAGAGATCAGATCTATCATGTGGGTCTTGCCATTGAGGATGGCTGTGATGTAATTGCATACAACCCATGGTCATTTACGGATTTATTATCAACTGGTAATGGAATTAAGAAGCGTTATGGGTTGGTTTACATTGATACTACAGATGATGAACTGGTTAACTGCAAGGACGTATCGGAACTTAGCATGAAACGTATTAAAAAAGATTCTTTCTATTGGTACTCAAAACTGATTAAATCCAATGGGAAAGAGTGGGGAAAAAACATGAAATAGGATTTGCAAAAACACCGTAGTTGAAAAACTATGGTGTTTTTATATTGACTCTACAACGATTGCAGACTTTATGATATACTAAAACAAATGAAGTAAAGGATGCAATTGATTTATGGAAAAGAATTTAACTACAGGAAGTGTATTTAAGACCGTTGTATATTTTTCCTTACCGTACCTGCTGTCGTATTTTCTTCAGACCCTGTATGGAATGGCAGATCTGTTTATTGTCGGACAATTTAACGGAGTTGACAGTATTACAGCAGTTTCCATTGCAAGTCAGGTTATGCACATGATAACGGTTATGATTGTTGGTCTGGCAATGGGAGCTACCGTGCTGATTGGACGGGCAGTGGGGGCAGGAAAGCATGAGGAGGTATCTTCTGTTATCGGAAATACAATTGCTTTATTTATGGCTTTGTCCCTCATAATTATGATTGGATTGCTCATGGTGGTGAAGCCAATCGCTGACGTTATGTTAACACCTCCAGAAGCATTTCATGAGACTGTTACCTATCTTACCATCTGTATGATTGGCATCCCATTTATTACGGGATATAACATTATCAGTTCGATTTTCCGTGGAATGGGCGATTCCAAAAGTCCGATGTATTTTATAGGTATAGCCTGTGTGGCCAACATTGTTTTGGATTATCTTTTTATCGGAGTATTGAAACTTGGGGCAGCAGGTGCTGCACTTGGAACAACTTTATCACAGACAATCAGTGTAATTGTTTCTCTGATCTTTATCCGGAAGCGGAAAATGGGCTTTACCCTTTCCCTGAAGGATCTTAAACCGAAAACAGCATTGATTTTTAATTTGCTTAAGGTTGGCATTCCGGTGGCATTGCAGGATGGATTTATTCAGATCTCATTTCTAATTATAACAATAATTGCAAATAACAGGGGATTAAATGATGCAGCAGCAGTGGGCATTGTGGAAAAGATAATCGGCATCTTATTTTTGGTTCCATCCTCCATGCTGTCTGCCGTCTCTGTACTTTCCGCACAAAATGCAGGTGCAGGAAAACATGATCGTGCCCGTCAGACACTTTGGATTGGAATCCTGATCACGGTAGTATTCGGTACAATATCAGCGGTAATTATGCAATTTTCTGCTGGATCCGTGATTGGATTGTTTACAGATAATACGAAAGTAATTCTGCTGGGCGGACAGTATATGAGCAGCTATGTCTGGGATTGCATTTTTGCAGGAATTCATTTTTGCTTCAGCGGGTATTTCTGTGCATATGGATTGTCCGGAATATCCTTTATCCATAATTCCATATCCATTCTATGCGCCCGTATTCCACTTGCCTATCTGGCATCAATATACTTTGCGGACACACTTTTTCCCATGGGAATTGCAGCACCTGTGGGGTCAATTCTGTCAGTTGTTATATGTATCAGTGTCTTTATCTGGCTGAGTAAGCGCCCAGGTAAATTAAATGGTTCTATTTAAGAATGGAGAAGAAGTAAAATGGAGAAAAGCGGATTATTTCAAATCGGTGATGTAGCAAAAATGTTTCATATAAGTGTTGGAACTCTGCGTCACTACGAGAAGTACGGCCTCTTACAGCCAGAATATACAGACGTTGAAACAGGATACCGCTATTACAGCACACGCCAGTTTGAATGTCTTAATACAATTCGTTACCTTCGTGTACTGGACATGCCATTAGAGCAAATTGCTGATTTCTTAAACAACCGGGATGTTGATCGAATGCAGATTATGCTGAGGCAGCAAAAAGAAACGGTGATCAGCAAGCAAAAGGAATTAAAAATAATTGAGAGAAAAATAGAAAACAGGCTAAGACAGATTGAGGATGCTCTTTCCTCTGATCTTGATACCATTTGTATCAGGCAATTTGAACCCAGGCGGATTGCATGGATTGAAAATACGTTATCGATAAACTCTTATCTTGATTTAGAAACTTCGATTCGACAGTTAGAACAGCACCAGCAGAATACCGTTGTTTTTCTCGGAAAAGTAGGTGTGGGAATTACCGGGGAAAAGCTGTTAAACGGGGAATATGACAAATACGATAAGGTGTTTCTTTTGTTAGACAAAGAAGATGCTTATACAGGACCAATAGAAGAAGTACCCGAAGAAACCTGTGTAACGCTGCGGTTTTGCGGCGGTCATAAGGAAGCTTTTGTATATTATAAAAGGCTGGTTGATTTTATATCAGAGCAGAAATTCCGTATTTCAGGTTTTTCAAAAGAAATTACAATGATTGATTACGGGATAACTGACGATGCAAAAAAGTTTGTGACAGAAATTCAGATACCAATTACTCATGGCGAAGCATAATCATGGGTATAAAAACCAGTAAATTTCTATGATTCATGTTTTTGGAACTGGCGGAACTCAGATACCATCTTTTTACACTAACTGAGTTCCTCAGTAAGAAGCCGGTTGGGAACGATTATACCATTCTTTATTTAATATTGAAAAAATATAATCGTCATAAAATTTTTCATTGAGTTCATGATGATCTCTTAAAGTTCCATCTCTCTTAAAGCACATCTTCTCCAATAATTGAATGGATTCTATATTAAAGCTGGCAGTTTGAGCATATATCTTATTTAACTCCATTTCCCTAAATAAAATGTCAAACAGACTTGTAAGAGCTTCCCTCATATATCCGTATTTTCTGAACCTGGGTATCATATAATATCCTAACTCCATACTTCTGTTTCTTGGATTGTAATCGTTAAAGGATACTTTGCCCACTAATTCCTCATCCTGTTTTCTCCATATGGAAACTAAAAAGTTATTTTCTTTTTTAATAATATGATTATAAAATTCAAACAATTCATTTCCTTCTCTTTTTATGATAGGCCGGCATGTCATTTTATTTGTTTCGTCGTAATTTATTTCAGCTCTGATTAACAGTAATTCATCTGCAGTAATTTTTTTAATACATAATCTTTCAGTTATGATTGGTGATTTTAGATAAGTATTATCTATCATATTTTTATTATTTCCTTTCGCTTTGTTTGTTTTCCTTCGTTTTTTCAAAAATATCTTTGTATAAAAAAGAAAAACTTTTTCTTATTAACTTTATTGTATCATATTTGATGTTTATCTAATGTATTCATTGACAACCCTCTAATTGATGTTATAATTAAAAAAATTGAACTGCATTTCGGCATCAAGTTGACAATTTAAAGTGATGAGGTCTTGGGATGAGCATAGAGTGTACGGTTATAAAAGAAATTGACTACTATATGGAGAGTATAGAATTATTATTTCGAATTATCAATAAAAAATCTTATCAGAACTTAAAAATGGATCTGCTGAAGCGGACAGATGAAAAGAAAAAGGCTGTTATCTCTTATCAATTAGATAAATTATCATTGATTCAGGAAGCAATTGAAGAAAAAACGGATGTGAACAATCCTATAATGAAATTCTACTTTACCTCGTTTATATCAGAAAATATATGTATTGCAAAAATATTATATCAATGTGTGAGACATTCCACTTTTTCCGGCAATAAAAATGAAGTGATACACTTTATTATCAAATATCTGAGTACCATAAAAGATGATAATACCTTAGAACTATCATTTGATGATGTCGATCTAAGAACTACCGTTTATGAAAACAATAAAACAGTATCATTTACAGACAGGATTAATAATCTGGAATGTGAACCGGCACAAAAGTGGCAATTATTGGAGCTAATAGAACATTCCAGCAAACATGCGGAAATTCTTTATGATATTCTTGAAAAGACAGTTTCAGAATTAAAAAAACAAGAAATAATATTGTTAGAATTGAAAAAAACAGCTACTGAATATTGGATGGAATATTTCAAACAACATAGTTTCTATAAGTTAATGAATAGCTTTTATAATATAAAAGAAGACAGTTATCCCAGCAAGTCCACATTTATACGAACACAGATTATGGCTTGCAACCGGGTTATATTTTATGGTAATGATGAAAACGTGGGGGATTATCATATATTGGATGTGGGCATACTATTTGACTGTAATTATAAAGTATCGAAAAGACAATTGAGTAATCAGGAATTGAGCAATGGATTAAAGTTATTATCCGATCCCAGTAAATTTGAGATATTATGTTTTATTCGGAATAAAAAGGCTTACGGTCAGGAGATTGCGGCAGAACTAAAGCTTACCACCGCTACCATTTCCCATCACATGAATACACTTATGAAGCTGGGTCTTATCAATATAGAGAAATCAGATAATAAAGTCTATTATCAAATGAATAAGGAAGCAGTCAATTATTTATTAGAAGTTACGAAAAATAAATTATTGGAGGATTGAAATGAAGTTTAAAGAAATGCCATATCAAAGAGTAGATTTAGAGGAAAAAAAACTTCGGTTTGAAGAAATTATGAAGGATTTCGCAGCTGCAGAAAGTGGAGAAGCCCAGTTTGAGATTCATAAAAGATATTATGAGTTCAAAGATGAAATCGATACCATGGTCATAATTGCAAGTATCAGACATGATATTGATACGACAGATGACTTCTATGAAAAAGAACGGAATTATTATGATGAAATAGAGCCGGAACTGATTGATATGTACGTAAGATATGCGCGGCAGATGTATGAATCTCCCTATCGGAATTATCTGGAAGAAAAAATAGGAACCGTTGCATTTAAGAACATTCAGCTGAATATCAGGTCATTTGATAAAAAACTGATTCCCCTTAAGCAGGAAGAGAATGCGCTGACAACAGAATACGATAAATTAATTGCCAGTGCAGAAATCGACTGGGAGGGGGAAACTCTGAACCTCTCCTTATTAAGAAAGTATTTAACCCATAAAGACAGGGAAGTACGCCGGAAAGCTTATGTAAAATACAGTTCCTTTTTCGAAGAAAACGGAGATAAACTTGATTCTATTTACGACAAGCTGGTAAAAAATCGTACAAAGCAGGCGGAAGAATTAGGCTATGATAATTTCGTAGGGTTAGGTTATGACCGGGTACGGAGAAATTGTTATGACAAAGCTATGGTAGAAAATTTCAGAAAACAGGTAAAGGAATATTTCGTACCATTTGCTGAAAAGCTTCATGAAAAAAGAAGAAACAGAATAGGAATTGAAAAATTATCCTGTATCGATGAAGGTGTTTTCTTTGAAACTGGCAATCCGGAACCAGTCGGTACGCCGGAAGAGATTATGGCCAGTGCACAAGACATGTATGGAGAACTTTCCAAAGAAACAAAGGAATTTTTTGATTTCATGTCTGAGAATGAATTGTTTGATGTGCTGGGCAGAAAGAAAAAACGGGCAGGGGGATATATGACTTACCTTCCTGTTTATAATGCGCCTTTCATTTTTGCCAATTTCAACGGAACCAGTGGTGACATCAACGTGATTACTCATGAATGCGGCCATGCGTTCCAGGGGTATCTGTCAGGAAAAGATCCCATCAAAGAACATGCGGATATCACCATGGAAACAGCAGAGATTCACTCCATGTCCATGGAATTTTTCACAGCTCCCTTTATGAACCAATTCTTTGGTAACCGGACGGATGATTATAGTTCCATGCACTTAGAGGATGCTGCCATATTTATTCCCTATGGCTGTATGGTGGACGAATTTCAGCACATTGTCTACGAAAATCCTCAGATGACTCCTGCCCAAAGGCATGAAGCGTGGATTCAGCTTGAAAAGGAATATCGGCCGCATCTGGATTATACCGGTTATCCTTACTTTGAAAAAGGAGGATTCTGGCAGAAGCAGCCTCACATCTATGACGATCCGTTCTATTATATTGATTACTGTATTGCTCAGATTTGTGCATTTCAGTACAAAATAAGAATGGATGAAAATTATCAGGAAGCCTGGGACAGCTACTTGAAACTTTGTAATCTATCAGCCAGTGATTTCTTTACTAATATGCTGAAAGAGGTTGGGTTAGACAGCCCGTTTGAAGATGGCTGTGTAAAGAGAATTGTAGAGAAACTGGAAGCATTATGTCTTTAAATATCTGTATAGTATGCGAATAGCAGTCAGCTGATCGTTTAATCTATAAAAATTTTTAAGGAGGGTTGGTATGAAAAAGATTAATAGAGATGATTCAATCCCATAGATGCCAAAAGGCAATATGGGAGTACATAAACGTATCATCAAATATTATAAAAGTGAAACGAAAGGGATGAATATTAATGAAATCAAAAAAAATTTTAAGTATGTTAATTGTATCAGGTCTGGTTGTCTCCAGTCTGGCTGGCTGCGGCGGCTCATCTGGTAAAACCACGGGCGGGAACGCTGCAGAAACTCAAAAAACAGCACAAAATGATAAAAAAGGACCCAATGGAGAAACACTGGCATCCGAACAGGTTGCACATGGTCAGCAATTTAATGTAATAACTTTTGATACGGCACAGGTAGGAGATTCTGAGTCAGGTTCATTTTTCTTAGCCACCTGTGAAGGGTTATTCCGAGAGAATAAGGGTGTAATTGAAAATGCAGGCTGTGAAAAATATGAGGTTTCAGATGATGGTCTTACCTATACATTTCATTTAAGAAAAAACAAATGGTCAGACGGGGTAGAAGTAGTTGCCAGCCAGTATAAAGATGCGGTAGAAAGAGTGCTGAATGCTGATTTGGCATGTGCCTATTCATTCTTTGCATTTCCAATTAAAAATGCAGAGAAATACTACAACAAAGAATGTGGCTTTGACCAGGTCGGTGTAGAGGCTGTAGATGATTACACTTTGAAATTTACGCTTGAGACACCAGAACCTTATTTTGTTGACAAATTATCTTATACCGTGTTTTATCCGGTTCGCGTAGATAATATTGAAAAATATGGTGATACATATGGTACCGATGCAATGCAGACCTTATCCTGCGGACCTTATATGGTACAGGAATATACAGCCAATCAGAGCACTGTTCTGGTAAAAAATCCGGAGTATTGGGATGCAGAACATGTTTACTTAGATCAGATTGATCTGCAGCAGGTTGATGAAACAGCTACCCAGTTCCAGTTATTTGAAGCAGGTCAGTTGGATTATGTAGCAGCTTCCGGTGACTATTTGAAAAAATGGGATCAGGCAGCAAGTGAAGGTAAATGCCAGCTATACACAGACGGAGATGTTGCTTCCCAGTATTTTGCATTTAATACACAGGAGTCATGTCCAAGCGGTTTAATGCAGAATACAAAGATAAGAAAAGCGGTTGCTTATACATTTGACAGCCAGACATTTATTGATTCTGTCTACAACAGCAGATATACAGCTGCTTATGGGCTTGTAACACCTAATATTAAAGTCGGAGACAAAGAATATCGTTCGGAAGTAGCAGAACCAATTAAAGAGGAATATAGCGAATATGCTAATAATCCTGAGAAATTAAAGGCGTTATTCCATGAAGGATTAAAGGAACTTGGAAAAGACACCGATGATTTAAGTACAATCACGCTTCAATTCTTAGGTTATGGCGAAACAACCATTGAAAAAGATATTGAACAATATGTAGTTCAGCGGATTCAGGATAATTTAGGTGTGAAAGTAAATTTAGATATTGTGGGTGACTTTGGACTTGCACATGCCGCACAGGTTGCTGGTGAGTTTGACTTATGTATGCAGGTATGGGGAGCAGATTACAATGATCCCATGACATTTATTGATATCTTCAGAACTGGCGGAAGCAGTAACTACGGTAAATACTCAAGTGAAAAATATGATCAGGTTCTGGATCAGTTATCAAAAGAGCAGGACAATGATAAACGTATCAAACTATATGGAGATGCAGAAAGCATTCTGATCAAGGATGATGCAGCAATTAAACCTCTTCTTTATCGCGACAAACACAGTTATATCAGCAATCGCCTTCATGGTTTCCAATACCCTGTTTTTGGTGGAAAGTATGAATTCAAATATGCTTATATTGTGGAAGAATAAATAGATTTAAAGGTCATACCACATGGCGCATCACCGTACGGGGTGTGCTGTGTGGTATACTTTATAGATTAGGAGAATGAAAATGGTAAAATACATCATCCGAAGAGTGTTGGAAATGCTGATTACCCTGTATTTGATTGTGACAGCTACTTTCTTCTTACTGTCTGCAATCCCTGGTAATGCTCTGACTTCAAAAATAGCCAAATTACCACAAACGGTGCAGACTAAGATTATAGAAAAATATGGATATGATAAACCAGTTGCAGAGCGTTATGTAATTACCATGAAAGGGCTGCTGATCAATGGCGATTTCGGAGAATCCATTATCAGACCAGGCGAAACTTTTGCCAAGAATTTAAAGCTTAAACTTCCGGTAACAATCAGGCTCAGTGTTCAGCAGATTTTATTAGGTGTGACGTTAGGCATTTTATTGGGAATAATCGCAGCTATGAAGAGGGGAACTTTCTGGGACAAGCTGATCTTAGTGGGAGCCATGATTTTAGTATCCATGCCTTCGCTGGTTATCTCTCTTTTGCTTCAAAAATATTGTGCAAATGGAGCATTTCTGAAATTGCCTATTATTGGCTGGCCGAAAGGAAAAGAATTATGGCTTGGAGGCTGGAAATATACAATCCTTCCAACTATTGCCGGTTCCTGCAGTTTCATCGCCTATTATTCAAGACTTACCAAAACCAGTATGCTGGAAAGCATCAATCAGGAATATACCCTTACAGCCAGATCAAAAGGTCTCTCTGAACTGCAGATTGTAAAAAATCATGTGATACGTAATTCATTTATCCCAATTATCACCGTACTGCCGACTACGGTAGCAGGTATTTTAACTGGTTCTCTGTTTATTGAACGCGTTTTCTCCATTCCGGGTATGGGACGATACTATATAGAAGCTGTTCAGGGAAGAGATATTCCCATTGTCCTGGCAGGAACAACATTTTATGCCATTATTACGGTTATAACAATGCTGATAACAGATATTTTATATGTTATTGTGGATCCCCGTATTAAAATCGGTGTTTCGAAATAACGGAAAGGAGAAATAAAATGAATTCAATAATAGATAAAAGATTTGAACTCGCCGACCAGTCGAAGTTAGATGCTGACGAGGTTGTAAGACCAAATATCAGTTACTGGCAGGATGCGTGGCGAAGATTAAAGAAGAATAAATTAGCCATGTTATCCATGGGCGTACTCCTCATTCTTTTTGTTATGTCTGTAATCGGACCTGGCATAAGCGGTCAGAATTATACAACATTAATGCCGGAAATTAAAAATTTACCGCCTGACAGTACCTATTGGCTGGGAACTGATTATTTAGGAAGAGATCTTTTTTCCCGTTTGTGGAAAGGCTTAAGATTTTCCATTATTGTTGCTGTGGTTGCAGCGAGCCTTAAAGTGCTGATCGGTTGTATTTATGGAGCTGTTATGGCATACCTGGGCGGTTTTGTAGATGATATTATGATGCGTATTGTAGAGGTATTAAACAGTATCCCGTATCTTATCGTTACTTTAATAATTTTAGTTGTATTGGGAAATGGTTATTTGCCTCTGTTATTTGCATTGTGTATCACAAACTGGACAAGTACAGCCCGTATGGTAAGAGGTCAGATTTTAAAGCTTCGGGAAAGCGAATACATCATGGCATCGGCAGCTTTGGGAGCATCGTCAGGAAGAGTAATTATCAAACATTTAATTCCCAATACACTGAGTTTGTTAATTCTGGATCTGGCGACCTCCATTCCTTATATTATTTTTGATGAAACTGTGCTTTCGTTCCTGGGAATCGGCCTTCAGCCCCCTGCATTTAGTTTGGGAACACTGCTTTCTGCAGGTCAGGAAGCCATGGCTTTTTATCCTGCCCATTTATTATATCCTAGTATACTTTTATGTTTACTTGTATTGTCATTTAATATTTTAGGCGACGGTTTAAGGGATGCACTTGACCCACAGCTTAGAGACTAGGAGGAAATCAGGATGAGTCAGGAACCCTTATTAAAAGTTGAAGATTTAAAAGTTTCTTTTCACACCTATGCTGGAGAAGTACAGGCGGTAAGAGGAGTTTCCTTTGATGTAAAAGCAGGAGAAGTATTAGCCATCATCGGAGAATCAGGCTGTGGTAAAAGTGTTACATCCAGAGCGATTATGTCTCTTGTCAGAGGTCCTCAGGGAGAAATTAAAAAGGGAAGTAAAATTCTCTATGAAGGAAAGAATGTTTTAGAGTTGAATAAGAAGGAGCAAAGAGCCTTTCGGGGTGGTGAATGCTCCATGATTTTTCAGGATGCCTTAGTTTCATTAAATCCAACCATGAAAATCGGAAAACAGATTATTGAAAATATAGTACAGCATAAAAAGATAAATAAAAAAGAAGCAAGACAGGAAGCCATTCAGTTATTAGAGGCAGTGGGCATTCCCAATCCTGAAAAGAGAATTGACCAGTATCCATTTGAATTTTCAGGCGGCATGCGGCAAAGGGCTATGATTGCCATTGCGATTGCCTGTAATCCTAAGATTCTGATTGCAGATGAGCCGACCACCGCCCTTGATGTGACAATTCAGGCACAGATTATGGAGCTGATTAAAAGTCTGAAAGAAAAACGAAATACGGCGGTTATTTTAATTACTCATGATTTTGGAGTTGTGGCAGGTTCTGCCAATAAAGTTGCCGTTATGTATGCGGGACAGGTGATTGAAAGCGGGTCAAGAGATGAGATTTTCTACAATCCCCAGCACCCATACACCTTAGCCCTTCTTGGCAGTGTGCCAAAATTAGAGTGGGCAAATAAACAGCTGTTACAGACAATTAAAGGAACCCCGCCAGATCTTATTTCTCCGCCAAAAGGCTGTGCATTTGCAAAGCGCTGCAATTACTGTATGAATGTCTGCCTGGAAGAGATGCCTGGGACATCTGATTTGGAGGCTGGCCATCATACACGTTGCTGGCTGCATGATCAGGAAGTACCAGAGTCTGTTAAAAAAATGTTCTACGATGACAGAAAGATCATAACTGATAACGAAAATGATGTTGCAGCAGTTGAAGGTGAATAAAATGAGTAGTCATGATATTTTAGAAGTAAAACATTTAAAGAAATATTTTAATGTGGGAAAGAATGAACTTTTAAAGGCAGTAGATGATGTTTCTTTTACCATAAAAGAGGGTGAAACCTTAGGCCTGGTGGGTGAATCCGGCTGTGGAAAGACAACCTGCGGCCGTACGGTGGTAGGAATGTACCGCGCAACGGATGGAGAAGTATACTATAAGGGACAAAATGTACATAAATTAAAAGGAAAAGACAAAAAGGCCTTTAACAAAGACGTCCAGATTATTTTTCAGGATCCTTATGCGTCTCTGGATCCCAGAATGACCGTTGCGGAAATCATTGGGGAAGGAATTGAAATCCATGAGCTGGCTAAAACAAAGCAGGAAAAAGAGGAAAAGATCGCTCATCTGCTGGAATTAGTGGGTCTGAATAAAGAGCATGCCAACCGGTTTATCCATGAATTTTCAGGTGGTCAGAGGCAAAGGATCGGGATCGCAAGAGCTCTTGCTGTTGAACCCAAATTTATTATGTGTGACGAGCCTATTTCAGCACTAGATGTATCCATACAGGCACAGATTGCCAATATGCTGATTAAATTTCAACAGGAAATGAAGCTGACTTATCTGTTCATTGCCCATGATCTGGCAATGGTAAAGCATATTTCAGACCGTATCGCCGTGATGTATCTGGGCTCAATTGTGGAACTTGCAGATTCGGAAGTTCTTTATCATCACCCCTTCCATCCTTATACGGAAGCATTGATGTCGGCGATACCCATTGCTGATCCTAAAATTGAAGACTCCAGACAGAGAATTATGTTAGAAGGTGATGTGCCAAGTCCGATTAACACACCGCCAGGCTGTAAATTCCAGGGCAGATGCCGGAAAGCGACTGAACAGTGTAAATGTGATGCACCGAAATTAACAGAAGTAGAACCGGGACATTTTGTCGCCTGTCACTTATATAATAAATAGGTTGAATATGATGGAACGTTTAAAGACAGTGGGATTGGATTTTTATAAATGCCTGAAGTACAGCAGTATGGTAAGCGGTATTTTGGCGGTGGTAACAGGTGTAATCAGTTTTGTAATTTCAAAAGGTAATTTGATCGCTTCTTTAGAAAGCATGAAAGCAATTTTATTTGCAGCCGGAAGTATGGGACTCATAATGGGAGCAGTGTCTATTTTAAGAAAAGACCGGGAAAATGAAAAAGACTGGTTCGAGTGGAAAAAGAGATTTAAAATATTTTCTTACAGGATAACCATTAGTGTTATGAGTATTATTATTTTGTTATATGGTTGCATAATAGATGAGCTATTGTTTATGTTTAATCATTAATTAGGGATTGAAAAGGCGCTTTGCGGTATTTTTAAATGCTGCAAAGCGCCTTTTGCTAATTTATCTAATTGTCAGTAGTTTATGTCGGATACCCATTTCACCCTTAATATGAGGATTGTGGTAATAAGTGCAGCCATGTAATTGGAAAACAGGTTTCCCCAGAATACCGAATAAAAGCCCAGAACATGTTCGGTTGCCAATATAAATATGTAACGCAGAAGCCATACCCGCAGAAGGCTGATAAAGAGCGTGATCCGGGTTTTCCCCAGGCCGATAAAAGCGCCCTGCTGAACCATACAGATACCAAAGCCGATTACGGAGTAGGTATATATATGAAGTGCCTGGTTGGCTACGGCCAGGACGGAGGCATCTCTGGTAAACAGCACCGTAAGTTTTGAAGACAATGGGACGACCAGAGCGATTAAAAGTGCAGCAATGACAGCGCTTATGATACACCCATCCAGACAGGCCTTTTTTGCCTTATCCGGTTGCCTGGCTCCGATATTCATGCTGACCATAGTGGTGACTGCGGAACCGAAAGAGGAAGGCAGTATGAAACATATGGAGGTGATGTTATTGGCAATTCCCTGCCCATTTAAAACAACAGACCCGTACTTTTCTACTTCATTGTTGATCAGAAAGAAGCCCAGGTTGAGCATCAGACTGGAAAGCATGGCAGGAAAGCCGATGCGCAGTAAAGTATGAATAATGGACCAGTCAAACCGGAAGCCGGTCAGGATAAAGCGTTCTCCAGTTTTTTTGATGAATAATTCAAAATACATCCATCCCGTAATTAAAAAGTTGGATGCCAGGGAAGCCATAACTGATCCTACAAGACCCCAGCGGAAAACTGCAATAAAGAGGGCGTTGAAAATTATTTTTAATATCAGCATGATTACCATCCGGACAAATGTATCCTCCGGCTTGCCATTGGCATTTTTTATGGAGTTATAAATTGATTCCATAAAGGAAAACGGTGTCACACAGGCGTTCAATGCAAGATAAAGAAAGACATTGCGGGAAATTTCTTTATTTACATGGGCGGATATGGGAAATGCAAGGGCAACTAAAATTGGTGCAAGGAAAAAGCCCAGTAAAAAAGTAAATACGATGATCTGAGTGGAGATCTTCCGGCTGTTTTTAAAGTCACCATTTCCATTGGATTGGCCGATAATGGCCATTCCGGCCACGCTCACTCCCTGCGCCAGGGCAGAGACCATGTTTACAATAGGGGTGCAGTAGGTGACGGCACTTGCCGCATTGGTTCCTACCAGATTGTTAAGAAACAAGCCATCAATGACTGGTATGGCGGATTGGATAAGACCCATCATCAGGGTGGGAATAGAAAGAAATAAAATGGTTCCAAAGACGGATCCGTTGAGAATGAGATCCCGCCGCTGCTCGGTGCTTTGCTTTAAAAAGTTTGAATTCATGTCGGTTCACCTGATTTAGTAGATTTGCGGTAGAGTTTTCGGTCAGTACCGTACAAAATTAAAATATACTCTTGGGGGAT
>SVDS01000221.1 GCA_015057715.1 Paenibacillaceae bacterium | reverse complement strand
TGCTTTGACTTACATAGAACGAACGATCCGTTATTTTTTCCTCATGCTTTTATATAATCTGGTGCTGCTGTCTCCCATGATGCCAGACAAACTGATACGTGTTCTGTCCTGTACCGGTTTGATGCTTTTTTATCTTTACTGCCATATTATACCTGTGAATACCAGCTGCAAGGGGCAAAGGCTTAAAATTCTTCATGGTGGCTACGAACTGGTGCTTGCATCAATCGTGACTTTTCTGTTTGAAACAGCAATTTATCTGTTTCTGATTTTTAAGACAGCTATACCGGCACGCCTTCTTATTATGAATGGAATCATCTGCGCCATTCTACTTTATTTACTGTTTATGAATGGTATCATACGGATCTTTACCTGTTCCGGACAGCTTGGAATTTTTAAAAGAATTGCACTCTTGCTGTTCTGGTGGATTCCGGGACTTAATCTGTTTCTGCTTCACAGTTTCATTGAAGTTTCGCGAAAAGAATATGAATTCTCAATGGAAAAGCAGCAGTTCTACGAGAAATGGAAAGAAGAAGAATTATGTAAGACTAAATACCCCATATTAATGGTTCACGGTATATTTTTCAGAGACTGGAAAAACTTTAACTATTGGGGAAGAATTCCTGACGAATTAATCCGGCACGGAGCCACCATTTTTTACAGCAACCATCAGTCCTCCGCTTCTGTGGAACAATGTGCGGAAGAAATCAAAGCCTGTATTCTAAAGATTGTTAAAGATACTGGCTGTGAGAAGGTAAATATCATCGCTCATTCAAAAGGAGGGCTTGACAGCCGGTATGCAGTCAGCTGTCTTGGCATGGATGGGTATGTTGCCTCCATTACTACCATCAATACCCCTCACTACGGCTGCAATTATGTATGCCGGATTCTTGACCGTATCTCACCTGAATTTGTAAAATTCATCGGGAAAAAATATGAATCCGTGTTTACTCTTCTTGGTGATGACAATCCAGACTTTTTAAGCGGATTAAGAGATTTAACTGACAGGGAATGCGCCCGGCTCAATGGAATTATGACTGATGCTCCCGGTGTATACTGTCAAAGTACAGGATCACAGATGGGTTCTGCAAAAAGTGCCATGTTTCCTTTGAATCTGGGTTATATGATCATCCGTATTTTTGGAGGCGGTAAGAACGACGGTCTGGTTTCTACCAGCTCCATGGTTTGGGGTAATGATTTAGGCGTACTGAAACCAAAAGGAAAACAAGGAATCTCTCATGGAGATGTCATTGACTTAACACGCAAGAACATAGAAGGCTTTGACGTGATGGGATTCTATACTGATCTGATACATAAGCTGAAAGAACGGGGATATTAACGGAAGGAAGCCAGAAAGGAGGAGCCATGAATAAGGATACCATTATAAAAAGTTTAAAAATTGCAGTTGCTGCCGTGCTCTCCATCGCAATTGCCGGAGAACTGGGGCTTCGTTATTCCGCTACTGCCGGAATCATTACAGTTCTCAGCATTCAGAATACAAAGAAAGAAACCATAAAAAGTGCCAGAAACCGGACACTGGCTTTTTTGTGTGCTCTCCTGATCGCCCGTTTTCTTTTTGGAATTCTTGGGTTTACCCTTCCAGCATTTGCGGGATATTTATTTCTCTTTGCTCTTTTGTGCTTCTATGCAGACTGGGGCGAAGCCATCGCCATGGATTCCGTACTCATCACCCATTTTCTGACTGAGCGGTCTATGACTGCTGCACTGGTCGCCAATGAGGCAGCTCTTTTTCTGATTGGTACAACGGTTGGAATTTTAGTGAATCTGCACCTGCGAAGAAGGAAAGATGAATTTAAAAAGCTTTCTGACGAAGTGGATACCCGCATAAAAGACACCTTAAGCCAGATGTCCTGTTTTCTTGATACAAAAGACAAAGACAGCTGCAGACCGGCGGACCTTCTGTCTCTGCAAAAGGCCCTCCGTACAGCCAAAGCCTGTGCCTTAACCAATTATAACAATGCTCTGTTTAAAAAAGACACCTACGAAATTGATTATATTGAAATGCGCAGGCAGCAAAGCCTACTGCTTTATGAAATCTATGAAAATATCCGCTCAATTTCCTGTCTTCCAAAAGAAGCAATGGAAGTTTCTGAGCTGTTAGCAAGAATTGAGCAGGGCTACCACAGAGATAACACGGTGGAGGGACTGTTAAAGGATTTAAATCTGCTTTTGCTGGATTTAAAGGATCATGAGCTGCCCATAAGCAGAGAAGAATTTGAAGCAAGAGCCATACTCTTTTACATCTTAAAGCAATTGCACAGACTCCTTTTAATCAAACGGGAATTCATCTTAAACCACAGCAGTTAATCCTAGCGGTTGTCCACCCGCTCCGGATAAAGATCGTGGGATTTAAGCCGCTCCCATGCCACCTCTTCCCATCTGGTTCCCGGCTTTCCATAGTTACAGTAGGGATCAATGGATATGCCGCCTCTGGGAGTGAATTTCCCCCACACTTCAATATATTTGGGGTGCATTAATGCAATTAGATCTTTCATAATGATATTCATACAGTCCTCATGGAAATCTCCGTGGTTTCTGAAACTGAATAAATAGAGTTTTAAAGATTTACTCTCCACCATCTGTTCCCCTGGAACGTAAGAGATGGTTATGGACGCGAAATCGGGCTGACCGGTAATAGGGCAAAGGCTGGTAAATTCCGGACAGTTGAATTTCACAAAGTAATCGTTATGGGGATGCTTGTTTAAAAAGGTCTCTAAAACCCCTGGATTATAATCCGTTTCATAAACAGTTCCCTGACTTCCCAAATGGGTCAGCCCCTTCGTTTCCTCTGAATTTCTTTCTGCCATCTTATTCCCCTCTCTTTAAAGCCGGATCTTCCATTCCATTCTTTGCAAAGGCCTCTGCACGATCTATGCAGGTACCGCATTTTCCGCATGGTTCCTCTCCGCCTTCATAGCAGCTCCATGTCAGTTCATAAGGGACATGAAGCATCAATCCCCGTTCCACAACCTCTGCCTTGGTCCATAACACAAATGGGGCTTTTATGGTAAGCTGATTTCCGCTTCCAATGTAAACGGCACGGCTCATTGCTTCCTGAAAAGAACTGCTGCAGTCCGGATAGGCATTCCCTGCTGCATCATCACTGTGAGCTCCGTAATAGATCACGCTGCAGCCTTTTGACAGTGCAATGCTGGACGCAGAGGAAAGAAACAGTCCATTACGGAAAGGAACGTAGGTAGATACCGGTTTGCCTTCGCTGCTTTCAAGCTGCTTTGCATAGCTTTCTCTTGGAATTTCCTGTTGCGACTGGGTTAATAAGGAACAGTCACTGTAAGCAAATATTCTGCTTAAATCCAGACTTATAAATTCTATCTCATAATAATCTGCAATCTTTTTTGCAGCTTCCAGCTCTTTTGCATGCTTTTGCCCGTAGGAGATGGACAGACCACAGACATTCTTTCTGCCATATTCTTCTATTGCCATACCAAGGCAGGTGGCGCTGTCAACGCCCCCGCTTAATAATACCAGTGCTTTCATGATTCTCTCCGTTTCTTTTCTCTTATACAATTTTCATATGCGTAATTCCGGTTCCGACTTAAAACGCCCTCTTAACGTGACTGTTTTCGTCCTGGCGGAAGAACTTTTAATTCCTCTGGCAGTCATACAGCTGTGGCTGCCTTCGATCACAACTTCTATATCCTCTGAGCCAGTAACCTCAGCCATGATCTCTGCTATATCGGAACCAATTCTCTCCTGAAGCTGAAGCCTTCTGGCTGCCATATCGGCAATTCTGGCAATTTTACTCAATCCGATCACTTTCCCATTTGGTATATAAGCCACTGCAACTTTCATATCGTACATCAGCGCCATATGGTGTTCACAGTAGCTGAACACTTCTATGTCCTTTACTACCACCATGTCATCTTCCACACCGTTTGTGTCCATATCTTCTTCAAAGGTTTTTCCAAACATCAGTGCAATTTCATGGTTCGAATAATTGATCCCTTCAAAAACTTCTCCGTACATCTTCGCAACCCTGGACGGCGTATCTTTTAAGCCTTCCCTGTCCGGGTCCTCGCCCAGTGCCTTTAATATCCCTCTCACATGGGTTTGGATTGCGTCTGTATCAATAGCCACTATCCATCACTCCCTTCTGATTAAACGCCCACTGCATTGGATCCCCAGATGATTTTATGCAGCTGCAGCTGAAGAGTCACATCATTTAACCGGTTCTGTTTCATAAATTCCACCACATCAGGCAATGAAAGTCTGCCAAATACAGTGCTAAAATAAAGATGGCACCTGCCGGAAAGCTGATAGCGGTCAATCACCTCCGCAGCCCTTCTCAGATCCGTTATACTTCCTGCAACAAATTTTACTGTATCCTTCTGCTTCAGAAAATCAAAGTTAGAAAGCTTCATAGCAGTTTCCATTCCGCTTCCCGGAAGTTTATAATCCATGGTAAAGGTAAGTGCATTTGTTTCTCTCTGATAGGTTGAAAGGTCTGCACTTCCGTTTGTTTCAACCTCCACACGAAGCTCCTCGTCTAATAAAAGAAGAGAAAGAAGATCACCGATACCAGGCTGGATCAGGGGCTCACCTCCCGTGAGAGTTACATTTTTTATCCCTTTTTCTTTTATGTATTCATAAATATCAAGTTCACTCATTGTTTTTCCACGTACCAGTTCATCTTTGGCCCAGGCGGTATCGCAGTAAGAACAGGAAAGATTGCAGCCGTAAAAACGGATAAATACAGCCAGCTGACCTGCATATATCCCCTCTCCGTTGATGCTTACAAAGGTTTCCGCCACATTATAATCTGCCATGGCTATCCTCCCCGTAAGAAGCACAGTTTGCAGGCGTCTCATACACTTTGGCAGATTTTACGTTATAACCTCTTATGCTCATTCTTTCATAAAAATATTTTGAAAATTCTTCCGCTGTAGGGCGAAAATTCACTTCGGTCAGTAAAAAGCCCTCTTCTTTAAGAGCTGTAAGGGTATTAGGCTTTAACGAACCTGTTTCCATGATCAGAGAATGGTCGAAATGTTCGGTTTCTTCTTTTAAATCCTGTTTCAACTTGGAGAAATCAACGATCATCCCCTTTGTCTGCCCTTCTTTTTGAAGTGTAGGGCTTTCAATTTCAATTACAACCCGCCATCTGTGACCGTGGATATTTTTGCATTTTCCATCATAGCCTTTTAAAAAATGAGCTGAGTCAAAACTTTGTTCTGTTTCCAGGTAATACATGGGTCTCTTTGTCCTTTCGAATTTCGGAGGCAGAATTTTAATTTTGCCATATCAATGCAAAAAAAGCAGACATATGACTATGCCTGCTTTCTCTATCTGCACGAAAAAAAAGCTATGATAACTGCGATAACTTTTCGTTCCAACAATATTAAAATCAGCCCTAGTTTTGTTTATAGACAGGATGGTACTAATGAACTGTCTTCTATGCGGTTAAAAGTATAACAC
>SVDS01000008.1 GCA_015057715.1 Paenibacillaceae bacterium | reverse complement strand
TACCTGATGTATGATATCTCTGATAAACTGGGCTTTGATAATCCCTATTATTTCAGCAAGGTATTTAAGAAAGTTACAGGCATATCACCAAGAGAACACGAGAATAGAACCATCTATCCGCATACAGATAAAGAGAGTTAAATTCATGTCTTCATTTTACTGTTCGGTCAGAAAAAATCCCGCGGATTATTCCGCGGGATAATATTTATTCAAATGTTTTGTAGATCGCTCCAATCTTATCAACATTTTCCTCCGCTCGTCCAAAGAAGCCTGCAATGTATGTACCTGTCGGCGCAGTTAAAGTAAGTGCCGTTCCACTTTTTACTCCATTTTCCAAAACACGACCCTTGTTTGTTGTCAATCCCAGATAGAAGATCCGGTCTGCTCCCTTATAAGTATTTTTATAAATAACGGCCTTAATGATAGATTCATCTTCTTCCAACGCCAAGGTTTTCAGGGTTCCGCCAGCTCCACCATTGCTAAGCACTGTACCATCAGCATAGGTCATTGATATGGCATCCACACGATTTTCTCCCCTAATAGAAACGGACACAGGTCTGCTAAGTGTCGGTGCTGAATTTCTTAGAAAATTAAAAGCAATTCCACCAGACCCTCCCCATAAATCACTATAAACAATATGATTATTCCTGGTATAGCTAAAGTTTGCACTTATGGCATAATGATCGGAGAGCTGATTTCCTTCGGAATCAGTGAAATAGCTATTTTCAACTTTATAAGAATCAGGATTTAACGTAATACCGGCACCGCTACGGTAAAAAATTTTATCTACAACTTCGTTGTTGGCACTGGTCTCTCCAGACACTCCCAGCAATGCTTCTTCTCCCATTTCCGGATAAATCCCATTTCTGATTTTTTCTATCCAGACATCCTTCATCTCCAGCCTGTCGATAAATAATGATTTCAGATTGTCATCAGTTCTGGTATATCTGCAATTGGTATCTCCAAATACAATCACTGCATGCCCCTGTGAATATTGCTCAATATATGCAGCAAGCTGGCTTAGATTACTACGTCTTGCAGCCTCTGATTTAGGATCCGTATCCGCATCCGCGTGAAGATTATAAACATCTACATAAACTCCATCTGCTATTTTAACTTGATTGTACATGAATCCCTTTGGAGTCAATTCATCACTGCCACTGTCAAATAAACCATAACGGTCTGTCCATGTTTCCCTGTCTGTATCTGAGAAAGGATAATTTGATAGAAAATTCATACCATCGCCAATTCCCGCCCCTCCTGAAGTGGGGGTTCTATATGCATGAGTGTCATTTGCATAGAGAGAAGCGTGATAATTGAAGTCTTCCTGTACATTTACCAGATCGTAGGCATGGAGCTTTGTTCCAATCTGAGGAATGTATTTCTTAGGATCTCCACTACTTGAAAACATTTCTGGCAGTCCTCCGATATTATAGGACAGAACACGGAAAGTACCTGTCGTATTGCTTTCAGTACTTGCGAAACTGGAAATATTACTTCCAGTTATAAGAGTAGTTAATACTAAAAAAATCAAACATTTTAATTCATTCTTACGTTTCAGCATACTCAATAAACCCCTTTCAAAATTAAGCTTGTACATTCCACGATAATAGTAGAGATATACTTAGATGAAACCCGTAGTGCTCTTCTGATTACTTATTATTTTTGTTTATTTTTCTTATTATAATCTCCTTTCCAATAGTCATTTTTACAATTATAACAAATTTATATTGTATAATTCTATGTGCAATTTGTCCTTGTTTTCTTATATTGTTGTATTTCTTGTTATTATTTTGCAATATAAGAAATCTTATCTTTTGTATATCCGATTGTTAAAACCGAAGTCGTGCTTCTACACTCCAACGGATACTTCGATAACAAAAAAGTGGAGTGTTACAAAACCAACTTTCGTTAGTTTTGCAGCACCCCTTAGTGTTTATAAACATAAATCAGCCTTGCATCCATTAATATTTACTTCCAGCCTCCATTATGTACTGGCTTGATTCTATCACATTATCCTGTGTTTTTATCGACTTATGAATATGAATGTTAACATCTCTCTGGATTTGAAATTGGTCCACGTTCTGCTTCAACAAGTCAGCCTGACCACTAAGTTCCTCACTTGCTGCCGCGCTTTCTTCTGCAGTTGCACTATTGCTTTGAATAACAGCAGAAATTTGTTCCACACCTATTAATATCTGAGACACTGCATCAGATTGTTCCTTCGAAGTACGAGCAATATCATTAACAAACTCTCGCACCTGATCTGATCCTGTCACAACATTAATCATTGACTGTGCTGTAATATCAACAATTTTAGATCCCCGCTCAACCGCTTGTACTGTCTCTTCAATGAGCATAGTAGTATTTTTTGCCGCATCTGCTGATTTCTGAGCCAGATTCCGGACTTCATCCGCAACAACAGCAAATCCTTTACCGGCAGAGCCAGCTCTCGCAGCTTCAACAGCTGCATTTAGTGCCAAAATATTCGTTTGGAATGCAATATCCTCAATTGTTTTAATGATTTTACTGATTTCTGCTGATTTTGCATTAATATTATTCATTGCCAATTTCATTTCCTGCATTTGACTATTACTATTGATAACCTCTTCAGAAGTAGACACAACTTCTCTATTCGCCAAATCAGCATTGTTTGCAGTATTCTTAATTTGCAGTGAAATATCAGCAATCATTGCTGAAAACTCCTCAATGCTGCTTGCTTGTTCCGTTGTTCCTTGAGCAAGTGCCTGTGCTCCCGATGATACCTGATTGGCAGCCATTGCAATTTGTTCTGATGATGTTTTAACATTTTGAATTGTCAGGGAAAGATTCTGCGAAATGTTGAGAAGAGACTCCTTTATTTTTGAAAACTCTCCTATATATTCCTGTTTCAATTCAAAGCATAAATTCCCCTCTGCAATTTGATTTAAAATATGAGCTATCTCTTGAATATACTCTTTATAATCAACTAAAGTTATTCCTATCCTTTTAAATGAATCAATCAGCTCGCCTACTTCGCCACTTGCCTTTGTTTGTAATTGCACATAAAAATCTCCTCCAGCTATTTTATTGGCAGCTTCGGATACTTCTTTTATGGGTTTTGAGATTTTCAGGCTTGTAAATATGCCAAACAAAATAGCTAATAAAGACACAATTGAAATAATCATCATTTCTAACCTGATTAAGTTTGTAATAGGGCTAAGGATGTCAGCCTTGTCCAAAAGCGCTACATATCGCCAATTTGTCTTTTCACTTTTTATAGACCTGACTAAATAAGCTTTATTATCCACTTTCACTTCATTGAAATCTGCACCTGATAAAATAAGATTACCTAATTCATTTCCATATGTATCTGCTACATTTTTAAAATTATTATCACTGTTACTTGGATCCGCAATAATCGTTCCACTATCATCAACAATGATAAAATGTCCTTTTGTATCTTTTCCTGCCTTGTCTACCATTTCAGTAATCTTATCTAAGCTCATATCCAACGCCACAACACCGATTACTTTTCCACTGGCATCTTTCAGGGCTTGAGAAGCACCTAAAATAACAATGTTATCCGTTGCAAAGTAGTAAGGCTCTCCTAATACTGCTTTATCTGGATTATTAATGGCAATCGGATACCATGGTCTCTGCCGCGGATCAAAAGGTCCTTCCATATTCCCTTCTGGGTATTGAACATATCCTCCTGATTCCACACCCATATATACATATTGATAATTAGGATGTGTTTCTCCAAATTCTTTAAATCTCTGGAAAATTTCCTGCTCCACTTTTCCATTTTTACTAGGAGTCATTTGCGTTTTTCCATTGTTATTTACATAACTTGTTAAAGATCCATCTGCCTGTTTTATTATCGCTTCATTTGCAAAACCACTTGTATTATTCATTAATTCTTCAATGATTGAATCAATATTACTATTAAACATCTCAAGCTGCTTATTGGATGCTCTCTCTTGTTCAGACATTATACTTTTACTGGTAAAATTTATAAATATTGCAGAAACTAAGATTAATGGACACAATGAAAATAACAAAATAATTATGCTAAGCTTTACCTTTAAACTGATGTTCATTTTTTTCATCATTATAATCATTCCTTTCAATAAAGTAGTGTTCAATATCTCCTAATAAATTTATCTTTGGTATTTTGCTGAATAATTCAATCCATAACACATGTTTTACAAATTAAATTTTCGCTCTATTTCTGTTAACTTTTCTCTTCTTCAATTTGTATGTATTAAACCTCCTTTCATACTTACATCCAACATAAATAAAATGCTATTTCTATTATCTTTATCATATTTTTTCAAGGAAGAGAGAAGAAATAACAAACCTGGTATGAATAATATTCATGCTAAAATACAAGTTGCTTCATTTTTTACAAATTACTGCAAATATCAACAAAATTCTACATTTATCTACAAATCAATTATATTGTATTTGTAGAAATTATGCAACAAATTCTTATAACCTTTGGAAATTATAGAATTTTAGCACATTTTTTCCATAATCTTCCAATAGTAATATTTCCTCTCACCTCAGACTTTTCAATCCGGAAAATGCCCTTGTTATCTACAAGCAGAGTAAAAAAGGTACATTTCCGAAATGAAAATGTACCTTTTGCTCTTTATTTATACATATACTTTTTTACTTTTATTTCCATATGTTTTCAGTTGTGATAATATTATTAATATGATACTATTATTAAAGATGATAACATTAGGAGGCACAACATGAACAAAAAAGCAATGAAAGCTCTGATATCCTGCTTTGTAGACCCTATTGACAGCAGAATCATTATGGAGATTACAGAAAAAGAGACTGCCACTGCCAAGCAGTTGGCAAAGACACTGACAGACATTCCTCAGGCCACTCTGTACCGGCACCTGGGAAAGATGGTGGAAAATAGTGTGCTGCGCATAGCGGAGGAACGGCCTGTGAGGGCAGTGGTGGAAAAGGTCTATGCTATGGGCATCCCCCCGGCGCAGGACATTTCCCGGCTGTTAGAAGAAAACCGGGGAGATGTCTATTTGAATCTGTTTGCTCAGTTTTCGGCTGCTCTCTTGCGAGAATTTGCTGATTATGCCGCCCGTGATGACATTAATATCTTAAAGGACGGATCAGGTTTTTCCACCGGTCCCATTGCAGTAAATCTGGAGGAGCTGGAAGAATTAATGATCAAAATAGGAGCACTGATAGCACCTTACCGCACGCCGGAGCAGGCAGTAAAACCCGGCAGAAAAATACATTCCCTGGCGATTGTCATTACACCACCTAAAGAAGGAGGAGAAAAGTAATGAGTGAAATTCTGCGCATAGAACACCTTACCAAGACTTATGGAACTAAAAAAGCGGTAGATGACTTGAGTCTTAGCATCCACGAGGGCGATCTCTTTGGTTTTATTGGACACAACGGTGCGGGCAAGACCACTACCCTCCGCTCCGCTGTAGGGATACTGGACTTTGAACAAGGTAAGATTATAGTTGATGGCTATTCCCTTCTGGAACAGCCTCTGGCCTGTAAACAGGTCATTGCCTACCTGCCGGATAACCCAGATCTTTACGAATACCTCACCGGCATCCAATACCTGTCCTTCATTGCCGATATTTTTGGCGTTGGAAAGCAAGAAAGGGAGGCACGAATTGCCGAATATGCCGGACGACTGGAGTTAACCTCCAATCTGGGAGATCTAATCGGCTCTTACTCTCACGGAATGAAGCAAAAGCTGGCTCTCATCTCAGCCTTTTTACACAAGCCCCGACTGCTGGTACTGGATGAACCCTTTGTGGGGCTGGACCCATCAGCAGCTTTTCAGCTGAAGGAAATGATGAAGGAAATGTGTGACAGAGGAGGCGCCATCTTCTTTTCCACCCATGTGCTGGACGTAGCGGAAAAACTGTGCACCCACATCGGAATTATCAAAGGTGGCAGGCTGATTGCCTGCGGAAATACCCAGGATGTGCGGGGAGACTCCAGTCTGGAAGACGCGTTCCTGGAGGTGCTGGACAATGAATAAAGTGTTTCTACTCACCAAAATCCAGTTATTAGGTTTCTTTGGCGTCAACAAATTAGTCCATGCAGAGGATACCAAGGTTAGACTTCGGGTAGCCGGTATGGGCTTAGTGGCCCTGATGGTAGGACTTATGATTGTATTTTATAGTTATATGATAGCATTGGGATACGCCTACATTGGGCTGGTGGAACTGGTTCCTGCCATTATTATAGTTTTGTTTTCTATAGTTACCATGTTTTTTACTCTGATTCGTAGCAGTGGCACGCTGTTCGGTTTTTCCGATTATGACATGATCATGTCCCTGCCTGTCCATCGGTCCGCAGTCATTGCCAGCCGATTGCTGACAGTTTATCTGGGTAACCTGCTCTTTGGCGGTCTGGTTTTTCTTCCAGCTATGGTGGTTTTTATGAGAGAAAGCGGTTCCCCGGCCGTACTCTGGCTGTCTGTATTGGTCATTTGGCTTTTGGCTCCATTGCTTCCTATGATTGCAGCCATGACGATTGGAGCACTGATCACTGCAATCAGCGTCCGGTTCCGTCACAAGAATCTGGTGGTTATTCTCCTCAACTTTGGATTAATCATCGGTTTGATGGCACTTTCTTTCTGCATGCAGTCAGTAAACGGAGATTTTCTGGCTGATTTAAGTACTCAGCTTGGGCAGGCAATCGGGCGTTTTTATCCACCAGCGGTACTGGTCACCGCCGCACTGTGGGAGAGAGACGTTTTGGCATTAATAGTATTTGTGCTACTGTCGGTCGGTTCAGCGATCCTCTTCGTATTTCTGCTGTCCAAAGTGTACACAAGGATCAATACCGCTTTGTCTGCACGGCATAACCACACAGCCTACCACTTCACCACTCTGACTACTGTTTCAGCAAACAAAGCACTCTATCGCAGAGAATTAAAACTGCTGATCTCCTATCCTATTTATCTGATCAACACTTGTATTGGCGCAGTACTGATGGTGGCTTCTGTCCTGGGTCTGATTATATTCGGCACCGAACAGCTTGCAGTCATGCTGGAGCTGCCAGGGCTGCAAGGAATACTGCAGTATATGGCCCCCTTTTTCCCAGCATTGTTTGTTGTAATGTCTTCCACCACTGCAGCGTCCCTTAATATGGAAGGGAAGAACCGCTGGATTTTGAGTTCTCTTCCGGTTAGCTCCAAGGCAATTTTTGATGCTAAAATTCTGGTGAATTTGACGGTGCTGCTTCCCCCGATTGTCATTAGCGACCTGGCGCTTGCCATAACCCTTCCCCTCAGTTTCCTTTCCACCCTGATGCTTTTTGTAACCCCTGCAGTCTATGCAGTGTTTATTTCGGTGGCCGGTCTGTTTGTAAATCTTCGGTTCCCGAAGTTTGACTGGCAGAGTCCTCAGCAGGCAGTCAAGCAATCTATATCGGTGATGGTGACCATGCTGACTGGATTTGTAGCGATAGCTGCTCCTGCTGCATTGATTTTTGTATTCCCCGAACAGAGCCTGCTTATTACCGTAGCTGCCACCTTGGTTGTAGCCGTGATCACCGGTCTTTTGTATCATAGTTTGGTAACGTTTAACGCAAGGGGATTCTTGAATTAGTAAAATATTGGAAGAATTATTTTTTTGAATAGGATTATGATCATAAAGAGAAAGGATAATATAAGAAAATGGAAAAATTCGAATCCTTAACAATGCCGTTGGGCATGATAGGCGTACTTTTTTATTTACTCCATACGCTTTTGGGGCAGCTCCTATGGCCGGATTATAATCCTATTACTACCGATATTAGTTCTCTGACTGCCGTGGGCGCACCGAACAGAACCTTGCTTTTGATTTTTACCACCATCTATAGCGTTGCTACAATATTATTTGTCATAGGAATGCTAGTCAAATCCTTTCGTAAATACCGCTCTGCTGTTCGCACGGGATGGGGCATTTTTCTGTCAATGAACCTTGTTTCCATATTCGGATATGCATTATTCCCACTCACTGGTGATAAAACTCAGATGACATTCAGCAACATGATGCACATCATCGTAACGGTAACTGTAGTGTTTACTACGATTACCGCAGGTTTTGTTCTGGCTGTCGGTTATTTAAAGCAAGAAAAAATGAAACGGCTGGGAACCTTTACCATAATTATGTCTGTGGTTATTACGACAGCAGGTGTACTCAATCCCATTGGTATGGTAAATAATTTAAATATCATGGGACTCACAGAAAGAGCTGTTATTTACTCGCTTCAGCTAATGATGTTTGTGTTCTCGGCGTATTATTCATTTTCAAAGACGGAAAAGCGGTAAGTTAAAAAGAATATAAGAGCGGAATTCCAAAGAATCCCGCCCCCCTTATTAACAGAGAATTACTTGTATTGTGCTTTCCGGCTGAACTTAATTCCATGGTTGAACTTCTGTTTTTATGGCTGCATGCGGCTGCTTTAGAGCTTCCTGCATCACTAAGAAAAAATAGTTATCCTGGCAGCCCTCTGCAAAGGAATAGAAGCTGTTACCAGTCAATAGATATTCTTTCATTCCAAGGAGACAGCGTAACATAGCAATTTCATCATCCGTAAACCGCTCCCTTGCAAAAGGATTTCTGTAGAGACATTCGCCTCCAAGATTAATGGAATAGGTGGACAATGTATTAATGTCCTGGGTAATCTGAAAGGTTTGAACTAACGGCAGGTTATCTTTGGTCAAGCTACGCACTATATCGTCATCCATTTCCCCACGAACCCCTTGTATATTTAGATAGCGGGTTCGGATTTTGGAACGGTATTGTACATTAGAAGCAAAATCATAAAAAGCTACTTTTCCGCTTTCAAATTCTATGGTGTATCTTGACCGGTCAGCAAAGACGATCTCTCCTTCCGTCTTAATTCCATCTCTGGAATCAGTGACCGTCACAGGGAATTGATAGTTTTTACCAGTTATCTGGGCTTTTTCAAATCCAACTCCTAACAGCTTTCGAATTAAGCTGACACCGTGATAGTCATGAGCCCAGGATATGGATAAGTTATGAACCTCACCTAATATTCCTTTTTCCAGAGCCTTTAATTTCGCCTCATAAAGCGGCTGTAAAAAATACTGTTCCGCGATCTGAATCCTGGCATCTTGTTTGATAGAAGTTTCCCACAGGGAATGAAGGCCATTTAAGTTCATGGCAGGCGGTGTCTCCACTAACATTGGAATGCCATAAGGGATTAATTGTTTTATCATCTCAGGATTTCCATCCCTTCCAATGGCTATCACTACAAAATCAGGATTCGTAGATAAGCATTCCTTTATGGTCAGAGCGGTTGGAACGGAATGGGTTTGGGAAAATTCGGCTGCTTTCTCTTTATTTCGAAAGAAAACAGAAGTTACTTCAAATTGGGCTGATAGAACTAGGCCTATTCTTAAAAAAGCCATTGCCCGGAATCCATTTCCTATTATAGCATATCGAATTTTAGTCATGGGGCCTCCTTAGATTATTAATAACAAAACTGCAATAAACCTGCATCATTTATTGAATTTTACCCAACTGTAAGGCATCGTAATACTTACCATCTACATAATAGTTATCTTTTAGTCGGCCTTCCAGCTCAAATCCATTCTTAATTAATATCCGAGCAGAACCAATATTTGCATCTGCAACACTCGCATAAAGTTTATGCAGTTTCAATGTTTCAAAAGCAAAGTTACAGATCAGTGCAACACACTCCGAGCCGTAACCCTTACCCCAATGATCTCGATGAAATACATAACCAATTTCGGCTTGATTTGCTACCTTATCAAAATTAAATAGCATGGCTGTCCCGATGATCACCCCTGTTGATTTAATAGCAATGGTGGCATAGAGATGCGTACCGGCGGACTCACGTTCTAACATTGTTTTTACATGCTGTCTCGTTTCATCGATTGAACTCATTAAATTCCAACCAATAAATCGTGATACTTCCTTATCCGATGCATAGCTATGTACGGCCTGAACATGGTTCATACTTAACGCCTTAAAACAGATCTTCTCAGCTTCTAATGAGTGAAACAACTCTGCGTTTATCATTTTCTCCATTTACTCCATTTCCTTATGCATGTAATTTACGTAGATTATTTTACCACTTTCTATTAAAATAAACCATCTTCGTCTATTGTTTTCAAACGCTCAAGCCAACGCAATATACACCCGCTATTAAAAAAGCTTAATAATGCACCATCGCAGAAACGCTCTGCTCTTACAGCTCCTATTAAAAGAGCTATCACGCATTTTGCAGCTAATTTTGATACATCAGCAGCTTCCATTGATTCTGTGCTCCATTTCAGTCCATTCGCTTCCAGTGTCTCACCATAACGGGTATGTTCATATTCCGGGTGCTCCTCGCAGAATTTGTATAAGTCCTTATGGAAGGAATTCACCATCTTCGAATAATTAACAAATGGCATGAGGAACGGATGCTCTGGTGTACCATCGTTTTCCTTATCTATAATCCATTCACCAAATTTGTCTTCTTGGATTAGTGGTATGTATTTTATTAATTGCTCAAATTTATTCATCCTCGTCCTCCTCAGTATCATCAATGCCTGCAATTGGGAATGTCGACATATAATCCTGCTTAATTTCTAGCGCTATCGTTGTGTATGATACAGTTCAGTTACTTGACATAAACCAGAATTTCAAATTTACTTGATATATGTTAACTATATTGTATTATTTGATATATGACAAGTATATTTGTTTGAGGTAAATTTATGGATGAAAATATCATTGTTTCAAAACCGAATTCGTCACGAATGCAACTTGAACTTAGCCTTGGCGACCAGCTCAATGTACTGCTTAGTGCATCCCATGCGTTAAATGTAAGAACGGCAGCCATTTTTGAACCGACATTACAACCAGCTGCTTTCCTAATTGTCCGCTGGCTTCTGTCCAACGGACCTGCATCTGCTACTTTTTTAGCCGAATCCACCGCTATGGACCGAAGTTCCGTAAGCCGTCTTGTTGTCCAGCTGAAACACTTAGGTTATGTAAAAAGTGAGACTCACCCGGAAGACCGCCGAGGAGTTTTGTTATCTTTAACGGAACTGGGTCGTGAAAAAGCGTTGAAAGCTATTAAGGATAAAGAAAAAGAGTTTTATAAACGCATTTCAAAATGGGAAGATTCAGACCTTGAAACATTTGTTTACATGCTCAGATGTTTTAACGGATATGAGACCAAATAGATGATTGTTATGCCATGAATTTATGAAGTGTAATGACCCTATAAAAATTAAAATTCTAGCCACAAGCAATCATGCCTGCGGCTTATTTATTAATAAAGATATCTTCACTTATTGTTTGGTTATAGATCCATTCGTACCACTGTATTCTTCTATCTTTACAATTGAATCATACAATGTATACGTGCCCTAGTTATAATTCTATTAAAGTATCACAGACATCTACCAGCGATAAATCATGAGTTATAATTAATAATAATTTTTGTTTTTTTTGAAGATATTTAATGATGTTTAAAAACATTTCTGCCCTTTTAGCATCTAAATTTGATGTAGGCTCGTCGAATATAATAAATTCTGCATCTCTGACTATACACTTAAATATAGATATAATTTGCTTTTCTCCACCTGATAGTGAGTTTACGTTTTTATCCCAATTTTCATTGTAAAAATTTATTATGTTCTCTTCATCGTTCAGATCTATATCCTTTATTTTTTTTAATATATCATTTAATTTGATATTTTCGTTATATTCCTGATATATTTCCTTAATAGTTCGGTTTGGATACATTAAAGATTGAGAAATATAAAGTATTTTTTTACTTCTCAGGTTCATCATATTAATTGAACTAATTCTATTCTCATTATAAAATACATCGTTAGTATTTAATATACCAATCAATAGTTTGGAGATAGTTGATTTACCACTTCCATTTTTACCAACGATGCTACATATATTTCCTTTTTCAATGTCAATTTTTATTTTTTCAATTAAATTTTTACTGCCATCATATTTAAAGGTAAGGTCACATGATATAGAATTTATCTTTTCTATAATTAATTTTCCGTCCTGCTCAACTTCAATATCAAATATTTCATTTAATCTGTTTACAGAAGTTTTTACATTTTGATAATTTTTACCTAATTCAAAGTAATACTTTATTACCTGAAGAGCCATTGCGAAATATGTGCTAATAATAGATAGTTCACCAATGGACATTTTTCCGTTTAGGGTTTCCCAGCCTCCCTGTAAGAAAGCAGCAACCTGAAAAACAATAGAAATAATCCCATCCAAAGATGAAAATTTTCCACTTGTTTTTACGTAATTTATATACTTTTTAAAATAATTATTAAACTCAAAAAATAAATATTTATTGTTATTTTCATAATTAGAATTAATTTTAATATCTTCCATAAAAGTAAACTGATCATTTAATGAATTAAAAAAAGAATTCTGTGCTTCTTTTGCTTCATAACTTCTATCGTATAAAGGTTTTCTGAACTTTAAATAAGTAAAATAATAAATGGGGAAAAAAATCAGCATCATTATGGTTATATTTCTGCTGATTCTAAAGATAATAAACAGCAGCACAAGAATCTGGACGAAATTAATAAAAGCAGTCGCATAATTTGCAATAATAAATGCTACTATATCACTTATATCCTGCTCGGTCCTTTGATTCAAATAAGAGGGATTATATTTCTTATAAATCAGTATGGGGATCCTTCTGATGTGCTCAACAACCTCCAGTTTAATGGAGTAAGCAGATTTTAACCTGATACTGGCCTCCAGAATCTGCTTTATATAATAAAGAAGCACGCTAGCAAGTCCAATTGCCAAAATCAACAGGCACATCTCCAAAATAACCCTGTATCTTTCTTTTAATGTTAGCAGATCAATGAATTTACCATTCAGATAAGGCAGTAAGACTCCCATTGTAATAACAAAAATATTAATTAAAGTTAGAAAAATAAATGATTTTTTCTTTTCGCTTATAATTCTAATAAATATATGTTTCACGTCTTACCTCTACACCCCTTATTTTTTGAGAGGAGCTGAAAATCTCAGAGCTCCTCTATTGTTCTTTTCCTGCTGTTTAAACGTTTGCATTTACGTTTGCATTAGCATTTGCATTGGCATTTACGTTTGCATTTACATTCACAAGTACATTGACATTCACAAGCACAAGTGCCTGCGGTTCAACTCTGCCATCGTCCACTACAATTTCAGGGCTCATATATTCATCCATCATTAAATCCATAAGTACTTCCTCCTCTCTCTTATAATTTATATATTGTATCAATTAACAATATATCAATTTTATTTTTTGACTATAATCCCCTGAGCTTCCAAGCCACTAACTGCTTTTAATGTACTTTTTATTTTTTTAATATAAGCACCCGTATCCATGCAATCCTTTATTATGGTTCTTATACTTTTGTTCCCGCTGATCTCTAGTAAGTCTTTCACTTCTTCATCAAAAACAGCTTTTGTTTTCCCCTTTTCATAAGCTGCGAAATATTGCTTATTACATTCAGAAATCTCAACGCCAGAGGTAACTTCAAACTCAGAATCCAACGACCATTTGCTGTAATTTCTCAAGTAGTTCACTTCCAGCGCTTTGTCATTGTTGACATATTCAATAACAACCGGATATATATACGTAGCGTTATTTCTTTTAAACATATTCATCCATGCCTTATAGTACATATCATAGTTTTGGGGATCATTGTATATGGAAATTGCTATTTTTGCAGATGCATCCGCCTGAAACTCGATTTGCTGCCTATTAATCATGGAAACATTTATTATTCCGGTTTTCAAGACCTCTTTCATGCAATCTACCACATAAGGCTTCTCCTCATTTCCAATACATTCAAGTACCATATATGCCTTTCCTGAAGGTTTCAAAAAATTTTCAAACCCACTGACAATAGTTCTTACAATATCCAGTCCGTCTTCTCCGCCGTCTCCGCACAAAGGAAAAGTTATATCCTTAGGAACCGGAACAAAGGGCGGATTACTAATGATGCAATCAAATTTTTCGGTAACTACATTATATAAGTCACCTTTTCGGACTTCATATTTATCCTGACTTACCCCGTTGATTTTTGCATTCAGGAGAGCGGCATTATATGCAATATCATTTAATTCAACTTCCACCACCTTATCTGCATAAGCAGCAACATTTAATCCCTGCACACCTGACCCTGCGCATAAATCAAGTATACTTTCATACGTTCCCTTCTTTATGTATTTCATCAGCTTTGTAGAATCTGAACCGATATAAATGTCAGAAATACGCTGTTTTGCATTCTTATAGCAGCTGGGCAGACTCACGATTAAAAACAAATCTTCTATGGGTAATATGCAAAACCCCTGCGGATCAATAAGATTTTCGTTTTCACTTGCGAAACCCGTATCCAATAGAAATTCATAGTTTTCTCTGCCTAAAATCCTCAGCAATTCACTTTTCTCCTTACCGTATCCCAACAGAAAAAATTCTACGATACAGCTGTCATCAGCACTCAGGTCTTTCAACATCACTTCAATTTGTTTCTCTTCAATCCATGGTTCAACAGTATTAAAAATGCCTGCCATCGATTTATAAATAAATGCATAATTACTTTCATTCAGCCATCTACCAAATTGCTCAGCTTTATCATTATTAATATCTGCTCTTAACATACTCTCTCCCTTTCAATTTCCTTACCGTATATAAAAAAGTCCCCACCATTAATTGTCTCAAATAAGATAACACTTTCCTTTTTAAAGCCCAAACTGCAAAACAGTTGTTCGTCCACACTGCTATCATCGGCAAACTTGATTTTGATCTCTTTTACAGTCTGATTCCGCAGCATTGTTTCCAATCCATTCAATGCGCTCTCCAGATTGTATTTGTTACTGAGAACAATTGTTGTGATATATACTACCGAATTATTTGGGCACACATATATGCCAATAACTCCGATGTTTTCTTCTGTTTCTTTGTCAACAACATTTAGAAAAACTTCAATTTGGTGAAAATGATTTGTGCGCATATTTATAGCTTTATAATAATTTTTAAATGTTTCACCCTGCAGATGATTGGATGTAAACAGAAAATTCTTGTCTGTAGCCACACCGCCGGTGCTCATAATAAATTTTGAAGCATTTGTAAAGTCCTTTTCCTCAAACATACGAATATCACACACTTTTTCTTCCATACACTCATTGACCTCCTTTACCATCTCTAAATTAATAAAATATGCTATTGTATGTTTCACATCTTTTCTTAACCGGTCTTCTCCAACCTTTGGATATTTTTTTTTCATCACCTCAACAATATCTTCTTCCGTCCTATTTTCAATGAGATTCCATATTTCATATACGGATTTGTTCATAAAATGAGGTTTTGAATAGGATACAGGATAAAAAAGTCTTGTACCGTTTTCTTCTTCTCTAAGAAGCCCAACATAACTTTTTTTAACTCTGGTATAAAACATCGTATACCCCTCCCTCATACATTTGATAATCCTCATTGTTCCACGGCATGTTATCCTGATTTTCAATTTCTTCGAGTGAAATTATCCTTTCAGAGGCATTTCTGACCAGGGGTGTTCTCCAAATATCCTTCAACCCTGCATCCCATAACTCATTAAGTGAAGATTCCACCGCATTGCCATAAAGGAACGGTAAATAGGGACTCACAACTATATCGCCGTTGCACCGTATTTCATATGTAATGGTTTTTGCGTATGGATTTTGTGAGAATAAATAAATATGCTCTAACGGATCTCCGTTATTAAATTCGAAGTCCATATATTCCCGCCTTTTTCTGTGTATGATCCAATCAAATTCCCATTGCTCCCGGCTGCTCATCTTTAACTTCTTTTTATTATCATAGCCCCTCCCTATTGGAATAAAAGGCATAGAGTTTAACTTTTTAATTCCCATTTTGTATAATATATCTATTACTCCGCCAACATCCATATAATTAACTTTGGTAGGAATAAACGTCACTTCCGGCACTATACCGGACAGAAGAATATTCTCAATAGCACTCATTGCCTTCTGATACGCTCCGGTTCTCCCTCTGAATTTGTCATGAACTTCTGGTGAATACGAATCCAGGCTGATTTGTATACCGTTAATCCCGTTGTTTTTAAGCTCTTTAATTCTTTCCTTTGTCAAAAGAAGGCCGTTTGTTACCATATTAACCAGTATGCCGTTTTCAGATAACAAATTTGCCAGCCTGACAATTAGCGAATACCTTAACAATGGTTCTCCACCGCAAAAGCACACAATTGGGATTCCTGCCTCCACTATATGTCTGCCTATGACCATCATATCCTCATCAGATAAGTCCTTATATCGGGGTTCCTCACCACTGCCATTGTAACAATGCATACAATGCAGGTTGCATCTGTTTGTCATATCCCACATAATATTCAACGGCCCTTTTAAATTCCCATATTCTTTTTGAATGGAACTTTTGTTGTAATTACATATTTGCTGTCCTATCAAAAAATGATCTAATACCTTCATGTAAATCCCTCCTTTATATTATATATTTTTAATATTTCATTAAAGTATTTGCAGTGTACATTATAATCTCCAGGTTATTCCCATATTTTTATACAAAAAATCACATATATTTATGCTTGATAAATCATCTGCACTAATGTTTGGATGTGAGTAATTGAAAACCTTTGAGTCCGTAGCAAAATTCTCCTTATTAAAAATATTATTATCACCGATGTAGCTAAAAAAAAGCCTGGACGGCAATGGCATCCACCATGCAACATTTACTTCAATCCCGTACTGATCGTTAAGAAAAGCAGCAAATTGAATTGTTTTCATGCACTCTTTTTTAGTTTCCCATGGAAAACCAATGATAAATGAGGTAAATACGTTTTTGCAGATTTTATATTTTTCCAGCAAAGACATCGTCTTTATAATATCAGAAACTCTTATCTCTTTATTAATCCGGGAGAGCCCCTCATCGTAACCGCTCTCTATGCCAATCTGAATATGAAGATTATCATAACTGCTGATGACTTCAAGCAAACTCTCATCCCATAAATTTTTTGCTCTGGCCTCAATCAGCATATTGTAGCTTTGGAAACCAAGATCCATCATTCCCTGTAGTACTTGTTTTGCCCAGATAGAATCAGTAGTAAAACAATCATCGGTAAAAATAAAATCTTTATTCTTACATTTTTCATCCAAATGCTTCTTAAATTCTGTCATTCTTGTAAGGATATCTTCTTCACCATAGTTTCTCCAGCTGCGCTTATGTAAAACCGAGCAGAATTTACAGTTTCCCATACAACCTCTGGATGCCTCAAATGTCAATCTGTCAAAATAATGTTTTTCCAGCAGATCATATCTCGGTAAGGGAATTTTCTCTCTTCTAAAGTCCACCAGTGGTGCATTATTGTTTGAAATAAACTTGTTATTGTGTATATACTTTAAATTCGGAACTTGTTCGATACTAAGCTGACCGTTTAAATATTTTATAAGACTTGGAAATGATTTCTCAGCTTCCCCTACCAAAGCAAAATCTATCTGCGGATTGTTTTCCAGAATTTCTTTATAGAAAAATGATACATGTATACCACCAACAACAATTTTTTTATCTCCCAGAGTTTCTTTAATCTTTTTACACGTATTTGATATTTCAAACCAGGAAAAAGAATTTACTGTGAAAGCAATCAGGTCAGAATCCCGGGCTTCTGATAGAAGAACAGAAAAATACTTATCCTGAAGATTTTGTAATCTGTATTTCATGGGCTCGATAATTTTGACCTCATCAACATACGGGCTGATTATCCCCGCTATGGTATACATCGTTAATGGCTGCACCTTCACATTTAGATCAGCTTCATATGTAAAATCAGTATTAACCAAGACAACCTTCAATTAATCGCCTCCAATACTCGGTTGTAAATTAAAATATTCATAGTATTCAAATTTATTTCATTGCAGTTAAGTTCTGTCTCCTGTTTGGCATTACTCAGTACTTTATACATGGACTCGTTTATCTGTATAATAGTATCCAATTTTTTATTTATTAGATAATACTCGTTTTTCTGATTAAACAGATCAAATATACCAGTAAATCTAAATCTCATTTTATCTCCTTCCTGTTAAAATATTTAAACCAGTACCTGGGGTATTCCAGGATTTTTTCCAGATCACATGTTGCATGTTCATGATATAATTTTCTCCATGCCTCTTCCAAAGTGACTTGTGGATCTGACAAACCGTAATTGTATGCAGGCATAAAGCTATACATACTTATATTGCCATCACCGGTGATATACATATTTCCATACATATAATAAGGTAGCCTAATAATATCCCTTACAATCTTTTCCTCATCATAAACAGATAGTTTTATGTCTGGAAATAATTTGTATAATTCAGCAATTTGAGAGATAGCTTCATGAAGAACACTTATATCCGTCAACTCATTTTTTATATTCTTTTCAGGTTTTATAATAAACTCACCTTGTTTTACCTCATTATACACACTTTGAATAAAGCAAACACTTTCAGCTATATTCTCATGTGATATATATACAATTATTTTAAAGTTATCCTGCTTTTTTATCATGTTGCAAAGTCTGATTCTTGCGTCATGATCCAGATAAGATGTTCCGCTAAATGCTACTAAATAAATAAGTTTTTTTTCTATATCAATATCAATACAGTGCTTAATATCATATTCTAAAAAGTCATATTCTACCTGAATCTCTTTCATGTCACTACTCTCATTTGCAAAGGATTCAATTATTCTCCAATCCTCCTGCGACCTCGGATTAATAAACCGTATCTTAATGGGTTCCGCCTGTCGTATTTTGCATTCAATAATACCTTTTGGAATCTGCCCCTGTTTGTTACAATCATTCATACACCAATGAATTATAATTGGTTTATTTAAATCGCGTTTCATTTTACTTACCTCACACCTAAAATTAAAATCACAACAGTTGTGACAATTGATATAGCTGGTACTATGTAATACATACATTCACGATTTTCTCCTTTTATTCGAAGAGAATAACTCGCTATAATATTCAGCAATGCAAATACAACCGGCAACCCAAAAACAACTGCACGTTTAGGCCAGTAAGAGTTCACGTTTCCCCTACTGTCGAAATGAATTGGCACTTGATCTGGTAACTTATTATAAAATATTAGAAAGACTACCATTGTTAATATACATATTACCGTGCCAATTATTGTTCTCTTCTTCATGGCTTCCTCCATTTTCTATTCAAGAATTATTTCTCAGTACTAAAGATATCAAGAAACATTATCCCCCGTTTTATAAGTCTGTAGCCATGCACATCGGCTACGGTGCGGTTTCCCTGGTAGAGCTACTGGAAGTGAGACGGAAGATCATATTTAAGCCTTTGATATCCCTTATTTCAAATTTGCAACACTATTTATTGATAGATTAGCACATATAAAATTAAAGTAAACGTCTTCAAACTGAGTGGTATCCGTATTCTACCGAATGGTAATTTTGATTGTATTATTTAATCTCATACATTATAATTATAAATATCAGTATATTACTGGATATTGATGTAAGACTATTGAAGCAGATATTAATTGTACATTATTTAATAACAAATTTCTTAATTATCAGAAAAATATTCAAAATAAAAGCGTTATAACTTTGAATACCTCATCAAGTATGCTGCAAATTTAAACAACAATAAAAATATTGAATACAATAAGGAGGTAGCTCTCGATGCTTAATCTTGCTTTATGTGACGATGATAAAGATTTTCTGGCACAGATTGCACCTGAAGTGGAAACAATATTCAGGCATTTAAAAGTTGAGACCCGTATTTTTACATTCAAAAAGGGGGATGACCTTATTGCCGCCTTTTCAAAATATCAGCCTTATTATGATATTATTTTTTTGGATATAGATATGCCCCAAAAAGACGGAAAAGAAGTGGCTAAAGAATTACGAATACTTGATAAGAAATTCAAACTAATCTTTATAACAGCTTATACACAAGAAGCTTTAAATACATTTCAATATGATGTCAGTGGATTTCTCCCCAAATCGTTAATCCAAGAGCGATTATCAGATGTAATTTTACAAGTTATTAACAGGATAAATGAGGACAACCCAAAGGCACAATTATTTAAAGTTGCTAAAAGTCCTATCGGCAGCATGGATATTAAAGTACCACTGGATGATATTATGTATTTTGAATGTATAAATAGAAAGATATTTTTGTACACAAAGCGGGAAACTTTTATTCTTTATAACTGTCAATTTTCCGACATTGTTAAAAAATATACACCTTTAGAATTTGTAGATATACATAGAAGTTGTATTGTAAATATAAAATATATATTTTCTATCGATGAAACAGAAATAAGATTAGACAGCGGGATTCGTTTACCTTTAAGCAGAAGAAAAAGACAGAATGTTTTTGCTAAATTTTCAGAAATCATATCTGGAGATAATATAATATGAACAATACTATTATAGGTTTAATATTTTCATTAAGTGAGTCTATTCTACTTTACTGGCTGATTAGCTGCAGTATACCCTGCAGATTTTATGGAAAAAAGAAATTATGCTCGATACTATTAGTTATAATAATTAATACTTTATTTGTATTTTATCTTCCTAATTTCTACAATACATTCAGATTCATCATGTTTTTTTTAATTACTTTAATTTTGACATCCATTGTTTATGCAGATAAAATATATATTTTGGTATTTTTCATTTTGGTAGCAAATTATGTATTTCTAATTAGCGATATATTAGTTGGTAATTTTTCATCTTATATAATCAACATAGACATTCCTGAGATGCTTTATTTTGCAAATACATCCTTTGGATTCTCTATATTGGCTAAATTACTAAATATAATTTTAATTGGAATGTTCATTAATTATTTTGGGGATAATAAACTTGACATCCCTCCCAGATATTGGATTACGATGGATGTTATAATAATGCTCTTCTCACTTATTTTACAATTTATTATGATTGTAAGCCCAGTCCTTCAAAAAGAATCCAATAAATATTCGTTCTATATATCTATTATCTCAATTGGTTTCTTAATTATAAGTGGTCTGATTATATTTTTTTTCGGCAAAATTTTCTTATATTACGAAAAAGAAAAAGAAAACTATATTCTAAACATAAGAAATCTTTCTTTAAATCAACAATTAGCTTATCATGAATCCGCAACTACAGATTTGAAGAAAATAAGACATGATATCAATAAAAATCTTATAAATATTTCTTATTTATTGAAACAAAATAATATCGATGGGTCAGTTTCATATATTGAGGAAATAACTAATGCTTTAGAACGAACTAAAACTATTGTAAATTGTGGAAATGAAATTATTGATGCAATTTTAAATTATAAAATCGCTGTTTGCAGACAGCAAAAAATTGATATTCAATTTGATGTTGATCATGTACCTCATTTATCTATCACCCCCATTGACTTAACGGCAATCCTGGCAAATATATTAGACAATTCAATTGAAGCTGTAGAAATTATGGCAACAGAAAAGCGATACATATCAGGAAAAATATTTTGTTATAAAAATTATCTTTCAATTATCGTCAAAAATCCTTATTCAAATAATTTAATCATAGAAAACAATAAAATAAAAACACGCAAAACTAACACCATGTATCATGGATACGGGTTGGCTTCTATTAAATTATCTGTTGAAAAATATAGTGGATTATTTAAAGTTGATACAGAAAATAAAATTTTTAAAGTGGTCGTCATGCTTCCAATAAAAACAGATCCCTCCTCAATTGTAAAATAACTTTCCGTCTTAAGGTAAAGAAAGGTACAAATTTTTAAATACCGTATTGAGAAATTCGTGTTACAAAAAGGAAGCGCCAAAAAAGTAGTTAACAAAACCATTCAGTATCATATTACTACCATTCAGTAAAACACTATTGTTTTATTATATAAACAAGGTTATACTATCTAAGTATTTATTAAGGAGTGAGTGTAATAATGATACAGATTATATCAGAGGAAATTAGTCTCCGATTAGTTTCCAATAAAATAATTTCAATTGAAAACAGAAAGTACTATACATATGGAATTGAGTTAGTATTAAATAATTTCTTTATTCTATTATCAATTGCTTTGATAAGTGTTTTAACAAATAAAATATTTATAAGTCTAATATATGTTGTAACCTATTGTTCAATACGAAATTATGTGGGTGGGTATCATTGTAAAACACATATAAAATGTTATTGCACAACATTATCTTTATATATTTTAATGCTTTTCTTTAATTATTATTTATCAAATAACAGATTAATTGTTTCTTTCATTTTAATTGCTATTGCAATTCCGATAATATATAAATTCACTCCTGTTGATTATGGAAATGAATCAATTACGGAAGATGACAAGAAGAAATATCGTATAAAAAGTATTATATTAATTATCATCTCCCTATTTATATATATATTGGCTAATGTATTACATAGGACTGAAGTTTCATTTGCGATTGCATGGGCTATATTTATAGTATTTTTATTGATGTTGCTTTCCTTATTTTTAAATTTATCAGAATCGAGGGGGGAAAAAAATGAAGAATAAACCGATGCTTAGATTAGTTTCTTGTTTAGCAGAACACGCTATTAAAAAAGCGAATAATTCATACTGTTTATACTGGTCTTATCAGCCAAAAGTTCCAACTGGTATCAAAGATTTTAAAAAGTAAAATTATAGAGTATAGCCTATACAATACAGATGAAATAATAACCCTTATTATTTCATTTGGGTAAAAGGCACATTTTCAATTTTGAAAATGTGCCTTTTTTATCCAATCCTAAAGGTGTTTTTTCATGGACATTAAATCAACGATCTGTTTGCCCATCGGGATTTAAATCACCCAAGCTTCCTGAATTACTTCCTGTACCAAATTTGAACCAGTTCAGGTTGAATAAGTATCCGCTTCCTCCCGTAAATTTCAGGTATAAGTCATGCTTTCCGCTTACCCCGCTAACATTGCACGTTGCAGCCGCCCAGGTCTGCCATCCCCCGGTCCCGGCAACCGGACAAGTCCCTATCAAAGTCCCGGTAAGACTATCCAGCCTGATCTCAATATTTCCTCCGCTGGTGGCACTGGCGACTCTGGCCTGAAAGCTTTTAGCACCGCTGCCGAAATCAATATTGCTGTAAACTGCATAATCTCCGTTTTCAATATATCCGACATTCTCCCCACCTTCCGTACAGCTTTCGGTTTGAACACCCGATTGATTATTGTAACTCTCCGCTTCGATCTGTGTAAAGGCCGGTCTTGGGTCAGGAGTTGGCAGAACACCTCCAGAATCTAATGCGGCACCATCAAACGGAATGACGATAACCTTACTGCCATGACTATCGTTGCCCAAGTCCTGATCTTTTGCAACGTCTATCGCCGCCAGTGTCATCGCAACCACATGGCCATTCTCCATATACACATTGGGTCGCTCTAATTTATTCCAATGATTGACTGTACCATTTGAATAGCGGATAAAATTCGCTGTCGGGTCATAGGCGAATCCTGGTTCTAATTTCCAGTTGCTGATACCATCTTGGGAAGTGATGTGATACGCCTTACGTGTGTCCCACTTATTGACAATAATATGATAAAGGCCACCACTATACCACATAACCGGATCTTCCATGTTGACTGTCGGACAACCGGGAATCTTTGCATAAATATTAGTTCCCTGAATGGTGTAAGGTCCAAGGACATTATCTGAAATACCAATTACCCCATCTCTTTCAATCAACCCATAACGTCCATCCGGACGAAGCATAATGTATACATTCGACGCTGTATATTTGGATGAATAAGCATTTGAAGAAATCGATACACTACCCAGCTTTGACCATGGCCCATCCAGGGAATTGGAGACAAAAATGTCAGCCGGCCGTCTGGTTTCACTCACGAGGATCGCATACCGCCCGTCTTTCAGTTGCAGCGGAACCACGTTGTGACCTTTACCGCCCTGATCGTTGGGCCAGCACATCCCCTTATCCGTATAAGGTCCATACAGATTGGAGCTCGTTGCATGAACAGCCACAGAGCCAAACCACCCGTTGTGACCGGCAGATTGATTCCACCGGCTGGCAAACATATGATACGTGCCATCCGGCCCCTTGATGATTCCTCCATCCCAGTAAGCATACTTCGACATGGTCCTGTCTTCCAAACCATTGGATTGATCACGAGGACCCACTGCCGCAGCGCCCCAACAGGATGACGAAAGGGAATCTATTATTGGCGTCACTTTAAAATAATCAATATATGATGAAGCAGCATGTACTACCTGAAAAATATTTTTTTTCATACTCCACAATTTCCTCCTTTTTTGAATTTAACTGTATTATTGTAAACAACTTTTACGTCTGTTCTTCAACACTTGCACTTCCACCGGTAAACTTGAACCAGTTCAGGTTGAATAAGTATCCGCTTCCTCCCGTAAATTTCAGGTATAAGTCATGTTTTCCGCTTACTCCGTTGACACTGCACATTGCATCAGCCCAAGTCTGCCAGCCTCCGGTTCCAGCAACCGGACAAGTCCCTATTAAAGGACCGGTAAGACTATCAAGCCTGATCTCAATATTACCTCCGCTGGTGGAACTGGCAACTCTGGCTTTAAAGCTTTCTGCACCATTGCCGAAATCGATATTGTTGTAAACTGCATAATCCCCGTTTTCGATATACCCGACATTCTCCCCTCCTTCGCTGCAGCTTTCGGTTTGGATTCCAGACTGGGTGTTGTAGCTTTCCGCTTCTATCTGTGAAAAAGCTGATGTCTGACCAGGAGTTACACCTGCGCCGGTGAACTTCCACCAGTTGAAGTTAAATAGAGAACCGCTACCGCCGGTAAATTTAAGGTATAGGTCATGTACTCCTGTTGCACCGCTTACATTACAGGACTTCGTTGTCCAGTTCTGCCAACCTCCGGTATTTGGAACAGCACAAGTTCCCACCAGTTTCCCTGTCTCGCTGTCAAGGCGGAGTTCAATATTCCCGCCGTTAGTTGCCGAAGCTACTCTTGCATCAAAAGATGCCGCACCGGAACCAAAATCTACACCTTTTACTTTTATCCAGTCCCCGTTTTCGATATAACATACATCCATTCCGCCTTCACTGCATTTTTCTGTCTCAACACCGGATTCCCAGCAAATTGTTTCAGCTTCAGTTTTGACATATGGGTCTAGATTACCAAGCTGACCCGGACCATTTTTGGTAATTGGAATACTGGGAATTGTACCATCTGCATTGTATTTGAATTGTTCTAAGCCAACAGAACGATGGTAGCTTCCGCCTCCCGGTAAATTACCGGTATGGTAAAAGAGGTAGGAATTTCCCTTATAGTCGGTTACTCCCGGATGGTTTGTATAGCTGTTTTGCGAACCCATAATAGATCCCTTGGATGTCCATGGCCCGGTAGGACTGTTGCTGGTGGCATAGGAGATATTTTCGGATCCTCCGGCCATACCTGCGTATACCATGTAATATAAATTATTACGCTTGTAGAACCACGGGCCTTCGGTAAAACTCGCTGGTTTGGGAGATACCTGGACAATACCGCCTGAGTATGAAATCATATCCTGATTAAGCTTCACATAATAGAGGTTACCGTTCCCCCAGTAGAGATACGCCTGTCCGTTGTCGTCAATGAATACGGTAGGGTCAATATCCTGTGCCCCGTTATTGGTGATTAAAGGTTTCCCGAGAGGATCGGTGAACGGCCCGGTTGGGCTGTCTGATACTGCTACACCGATTACCCTTGCGCCCCCGGCGTTTTTCCGGGTCATCGGACCGTAGAAATAAAATTTCCCGTTCCTGTTAATAACCTGGCCAGCCCATGCATCGCCTTGTGCCCAACTGAATGTATTGTAAGACAACGGTGATCCATGATCCGTCCAGTTCTGCATGTCGGTAGATGAATAGCATCTCCAGTCATTCATGGTATAAAAATTATTGACGGTGGTGTCCTCGTCATGAGTGGTATACAAATAGCAGGTCCCGTTATAGACCATCGGGGCAGGATCCGCAGTATAATTCGTTTGTACGATTGGATTGTCTGCATAACACTCTGTTGAATGAGATAGTGAAATAGCCAACAAAAAAGCTACAACTCTACATATTTTTTTCATAGATTTACCTCCAATTAATATTTTAATTTCCGCCCTCGTTACAAGTTTCAGTTTGGATTTCAGACTGGTTATCGTAATTCTCTGCTTCGATCTGTGTGAATGCCGATTTCGGGATGACATAATCCGTAAATCCTTTTGCGCAAGCCATTTGTGCAAAATTCCACAGACTTGGTTTCCAAACAGTCCAATCGTGACCTCTTCCTGGAATTTGATAATAGGTGCAAGGGATATTATTACTCTTACAAAAATTAGCTATGCCGTTACTGTAAGATAAATTATCATTGGTTCCAATGCAAAGAAACAATAGCTTCATCTGCTGACGGGTAGCTGCAGGATCTGGAAACAACTTGCTGGTAGGATATGCAACAGGTCCGCCGCCTGAAAAACCTCCCACATAGGCTAATTTGTTCATATTTGTACACCCAATATTATATGATTGCGGACCACCATACGAGAGACCGGCAATTGCTCTGTGAAGGCGGTCAGTATAAACGGAATAGTGTGAATCAATGTATGGTATAAGGCTGTTGAGTATATCATCCGGAAGCTTAGCATCAGATATTGACGATGTATTAGCATTTGGTGTTACAATGATAAATGGCTGAATTTTTCCATCGGCAATAAGGTTGTCCATAATGACATTGGCTGCGCCTCCGCCTGTAAACCAATCACCTTCACTCCCGCCGTAACCGTGCAATAAATACAGGACGCTGTATTTGTTGCTAGTTGAATATCCTGGTGGCAGGTAAATTTTCGCCTTCCTCTGGCTTTTTGTTGCTGATGATTGATAAGTAATACTGTTGACCTGCCCGTGTGGAATGTTGTTCCTGGCCTGGTCATATCCTGCCGGCGGCATGGTTGGGAGCGCTTGCGCCGCCATTGAGTTTACAGGCATTGCTAAAAGTACTGCAAGAGTGAAAAGAGCCGGTACTATTTTCCTGACAATTTCATTCATTAAGTGTTTTAGTCTCATTTTTTATTTCCCCTTTCTTTTATATTGCCGGTATCCCAAACGGGATACACGGCAACATGATTAGAGTACACTATCTTCCCCCGGTAAATTGGAACCAGTTTATATTAAATAAGTAACCACTCCCACCGGTAAATTTCAAGTATACGTTATGCGTCCCGCTTGCTCCGCTGACACTGCAGGTTCTGGTAGCCCACGTCTGCCAACCGCCAGTCCCGGTAATGGAGCAAGTTCCTACTAAAGGACCAGTAAGACTGTCCAGCCTGATCTCAATATTCCCTCCACTGGCGCCGCTGGCTACTCTGGCCTGGAAGCTTGCCGCTCCGGCACCGAAATTGATATTGTTGTATACGGCATAATCCCCATTTTCAATATACCCAATGTTCTGTCCTCCTTCGCTGCAGGTTTCCTTCTGAATGCCCGATTGGCTGCTGAAACTCTCCGCTTCAATCTGTGATGACGATCCGCTTACCCGGAGCAGTGCCGCCGATTCACCCATCTTCATGCCTTGTGAATTTACTACACACAACCGGTACGTACCGGCAGCGGCTGGGGCAGTAATCGATGTGGCAGTTCCTTCCGCTTTCGTCATTGTAGATCCCTCGACAAAACTGGTTGTTCCGGCCGGTGCAAACCATACCGTATTTGTAGAATTCCCGCTGCTCCTTATACTCATGCCAGTTCCGGCTGCAGCCGCACAACTTGCGGGGAACACATAATCCGGTGTTGAAAGCAGGTTCGCCGGAATAATATCCCTGTATGCTTCCTGGATTCCCGAATTCAGACAGGTAGTGTACTGTGTCAAAGGCCATACGTTATCCGGAACCACAACCGGGGGATCAATTTTACTGTTTGGAGGATTAACGCCCATTTTACTTACGGTAGCATAGGTCCGCAGTATGGTTAAATCGTGTTTTTGTCCAAAATCCTCACAGTTGATGGTATACTTTACCCCCGGATCAATATCCAGTACGTTGTCATTTTCATTGATATAGGCAGTTCCTTCATCGTTATGCAAACCATAGGTCGGACCGGAGGTTGCAGGAGGAATTCCCCTGACATAGTTTTGATTAATGTTCGTGCCCGGCATCTGTCCGATGGTGTAGATGGCTCCGCTGTCATGAAGCCTGGTTAAGGTATTAATAATCCGGTTATTACTTATTGTGTTGTTTTTACAGGTAGTGGAGTCAGTGAAATTACACCATCCCCAGCCTAAATGGATTCCATTGTATGCTGTTGATTGAACATGGTTATTGGTTATTTTGATGGTATCCACAAAGTAAGCCGTGATGGCGGCACATCCCCCAAATCCGTGAGACGTGCTTATGTTGTACAATAAATTATTGTTGATGGTGTTATTCTTACAAACCCCTTCTACGCCGGGAGCATATTTTGCATGGTTTCCACCGTCTCCGATATAAACATGCTGCGGATGCCCTACCGTGATGCCGCTGGATGTGATGTCCGTGATGTAGTTACCAATAAGACTGGAATTTATAACATCGTTTACCATGGAAATTCCATCATTACCGCTGTGCTTCACTGTATTTCTTATAAAGTTGATGGAATCGCTGCTGCTTACGTTGATCATTCCCGGCAATGTATCAACAAGATCATACTTGGTGTTGTGCCAATTGTCGTTATAAAAAGCGATAAATGCCTGTGCAGCCTGACAGGTGGATTTACCGTGTGAGCCTGCAACATTTACAAGGCTGTAATCCGTATTTTCAAAAGTAATGCCCTGAAAGGTGATATTTTTGACCCTGTTAGTCGTTGATGTTCCTGCAATGTCGATCAGCTTCTCTACAACAGGAGCCTCTACATCGGCAATGGCCATATTCTCTCCTGGACGGATATAGTAATAAAGCATTTTGGCAGTCTTGTCAAAATAAAATTGTCCAGGAGAATTCAAGAATTCAAAGGCATTATATATCGTATGGGTACCGGAAGCGCTAAAGGCTGCACCCCACCCCGGAGTCTGTGCTATCGCCCCATAAGGCTGCTGTAAAAGAAGCACTCTGTTACTGCCGGATGTAATGGCATCCCTGGTACAAACTATATTCTCATTCCAGGTCGTACCGTTTACGATCTCAAGGTCATCTTTGTTGCTGGCAATTGCCGGTACATCTGATGTATTATACTGAACCCCGTCACTCTTACTGCCGCTTGTCCATGCCCAACTGGCCTGTCCTGCAGTTACGGAATAAGTCCCGTACCCGCCACGGGCTGTTACGGTTTTGCTGGTCATAGAAGCCCTCTGATCATTCACATAAAGGTTTCTCAATTTGGTTGAACGATTCAGTGCAGCCTTATAAATATTGCCGCTATGCTGAGTCCAGCCTGTAACTTTTGTTGCACCATTCAAGACAGGCGTTTCACCCGGGTATGCCTGGTAATAGATCCTGTATCCATTTGTCCCCGAATCCAGTGATCCGAAAGTAACGGTACTGGTGATACTGTAGTTTCCGCCCCTCAGATAAATATAGATATCTCCGGTCATATTGCTGTTGATCATACGTACAGTGTCCCGCGCCTTTTCCATTGTCTGGAAGGGTGCTGCAAGCGTTCCTGGGTTGCTGTCGCTTCCTGTTGGTGAAACATAATAGGTTGCCTGAGTCGCAGCCAATGCAGCTATCGGAAAGAGAGTAAAAGTGAAAAAGCTGCATAATACAGTTATCAAAGAGAGAATTAATAAAACACTTTTTTGGGAAGCCTTCTTTTTTAACATACCCGTTTCCTCCTGATTTTTTTAACGTATCTTTATAGTATATGAGGTAACTTCGAAATTGTGCCCAGCAAGTACTTTTTAAAGGCGGGTTTTACATGCTAACTCACCAGCCAAGGGCTTGAATCATTTTTTCAGCATATCGCCTGCCCAGGGTAACTGATGAATCATGACTAAAATGGAGACGGTATTGTGTATCGCCAGGGTCTACTACCAGACCACTTGCTGAGACTACATAGCAATTCGGAATCAGGGAAGGCAGCTGGTTTACCAACTTATTGTGACCTGCACAAGGACCGCTATATAGCAGTTCACCAGGGAGGAAAGGAACATTCCCCAGGTTTAAATCTTTTCTTAAGTCTTCCACCAGTGTTTTTACCTTGCCGGGCCAGTTCGGGTCGCCGCTGTTAGATTCGCCCTGGTGGAAAATGATGCCTTCAATAACGCCTCCATTTTGCTGTGCAATTTTTGCACGGTTAATGATCCAATTATATTTGGTACCTCCCGACTTCATAAATGTCTCGATCTTTTCACCGCTGATCGCACAGGGTATCAGTCCGATGGTATCACCCGCCGGGACTTTCTGTATCATGGTCTTGCCAAACCAGTCTCCAGGGCCGATGGCATTAAGCCAGGAAGCATGAAGAGGTGGACATGCCACATCCCACTTATTGGTTACCCGTCCCAGTGCAGCATTATTATCATAGCCCAATACCAGTACGCGGGGGTCTTCCACTTTATCAGACGCTTGCGCCAGAGCATAACCTGCCATATTGGATTGACCTAATAGCAGAAAACAGTGGAATTTGCCTGCTTTTGATGTTAGTGTTGTTGTTGGTAAGGGTGTCTGTGAAGACGTAAGAGTAAGACCTTGTCCGTTTGCAGCCCCCAGGCTTTCCATACTGTATGGTGCCGTAAATTTAAACCAGTTGAGGTTGAACAGGTATCCGCTTCCGCCTGTAAATTTCAGATAAACGTCATGTTTTCCGCTTGCCCCGCTGACATTGCACTTTACATCGGTCCAATTCTGCCAACCACCGGTTCCTGCAACTGGGCAAGTACCGATTAAAGTGCCGTTAATATTATCCAGCCTGATCTCAATATTACCACCACTGGTGGCGCTGGCTACTCTGGCCTGGAAGCCTGCCGCACCGTTGCCGAAATCGATATTGCTGTAACTAACATAATCCCCATTCTCGATATACCCGACATTCTCCCCACCTTCGGTACAGGTTTCGGTTTGGATTCCCTGCTGGTTTTTGAAACTTTCTGCTTCGATCTGTGTAAAGGCCGATATAGGGTCAGGGGTTGGGGTTGGCGTGGTCTGATCCGTAAATCCTGCTGAGCACGCCATCTGGGCAAAATTCCACAGACTTGGCTTCCATACGCTCCAATCATGTCCTTTACCTGGGAGAAGCCATTCAGTGTAGCGAATATTATTGGACTTGCAATAATCTCTTACCCTATTGTTATTGGATATAAGTCCATCTGAGGTTCCGCATGAGAGAAACAACAGTTTTGAATTCGCCCTAACCTTAGTCCCGCCGTCAGGAAACAGCTGGTTAACCTGTTTGGTGATGGGTGAGGAGGAAAAGCCACCGATATAGGGGAACTTATCCACGTTCGGCAACCCGATATTCAGCGATTGGGCACCACCCTGTGAAAGGCCCGCAATCGCCCGGTGTTGGGCATCCGTATACACGGAATAGTGTGATTCGATATAGGGTACAAGAGAATTGGTCAAATCTTTCGTGAAATTCTCCCAACCATCCCTTATTCCATTTCCCGTTGCATTTCCGTTTGGTAATACAAGGATAAAGGGTTGAATTTTACCGGCAGCAATTAGATTGTCAAGGATGACATTGGGTGCGCCGTTGTTGTACCACTCGTCTTCATTTCCGCCAATGCCATGCAATAAATACATGACGCTGTATTTTTTGTTGGTTGAATATCCTGGCGGCAGGTAAATTCTCGCCCTCCGCTGGCTGTTTGTCGCCGTGGACTGATATGTAATATAGCTGACCTGACCGTGTGGAATGTTGCTCTTGACTTGGTCATAGCCTGATGGCGGAGAGGTTGGGAGCGTTTCCGCCGCTACTGTGCATACAGGTATTGCGAGAAGTACAGCAAGATTTAAAGCGAGTATGGAAAATGTTCGTCTTAATTTCCCGCTTATTTCTTTTATTAAGGTTTTTGATTCCATTTTCATTTTTCCTTTCTTTTTGGTTATTTATTGGCGTTTGCGATACGCCAAAACTTCAAGCTCTGCGTTACGTCGCTTTACTAAGCCTGATTGTCTTGATCCCCCCGCTATTGTGACAGTAAAACCTTTTACTACTTCACTTTTAACAAAGGTTCTTAATTTATAAGCGCTTATACTATTTAAAAAGGAGAATATTCCGTTTTGTAAACTTGCAAAAAATAAACTTTAAAAGCCTATTTATATGTACACAACAAAACCACCTATTAGTTAAGGTGGTTAACACTGTTTGCATATGGATACCATTGGATGCTTGCATTCATTTTCAATATATCACAAAAGGCAGGGACTGCGCCCTGCCTTTTCTGTAAGCTGAATTTCTCTATGCTATTTTAAATATTTGTACTTAACTTAATTTAATTTGCATGTTCCATCAGAGCAATACTCATCGGATGATGGTCCGGATTTATTCTCTTTGGACTTAGCATTGTCATAGTCTTCTTTCCATACCTTTTGTAGTATCTCTAAAAAAATTTCGCTAGGTTGTGCTCCAGAGATGGTATATTTGTCATTTATAATGAAAAAGGGAACACCCTGAATACCGATTTTTAATCCATCTGCCTTATCTCTTGTAATATTTTCACTATACCGATCGCCCGCTAAAGCGTCCAAAGCCTCTTTCTCATTAAGCCCTATTTCGCCTGCCAATCCAGCAAGCGTGGCATGATCGCCAACATCCAGCGAATCTACCAGATATGCCTTCATAAGGCGTTCCATCATTTCTTTCATTTTACCTTTCTCTTCTGCATAATAGGAAAGGCGCATTGCATCGTAGGAATTGGTGGGTATTAATGTATCAAAATGATAATCCAGTCCAATTTCTTTCGCTTGCTGTGCAAGCTGATTATTCCGTTGCTTTGCTTTTTCATATGGTATACCATGCTTGGAAGATGATACCTGATGAATATCCATGCCAGTATTCTTTTTCGCATAAGGGTCTAACTGAAAACTACGGAAAGTGATTTTGACATCTTCCTTATGCTCAAACTGCTCCAATGCTATTTCCAGGCGGCGCTTGCCGATATAACAAAACGGACACGCAATGTCAGACCAAATTTCTATTTTCATATTCATAAAACTCCTTTCTTAACTCTTACTATCACTGTTATTACTGCACCAATCGTTTTCCCGCTTCATACGCCTCTTCCAATAATTCCTGGGAAATTTTATAGTCTGGCACGCCACTTCCATAAACAAGCAAACTACTTTCAAGCTCCCAACCGAGTAATTTTATCATTGCATCTGTTGACTCAGTCACATGTTTAAACATTTCCTTATTAGGATTTCCCTGAGCGTACACAGTTACGACTTTTTTACCGGGATAACGCGGTGAGTAATCGGAGTTTACCACAGGATACAACCGATCCATCCATCTCTTTGACTGACCGTTGATTCCTGCGAAATATATTGGGAAGCTTGCAACGATACCGTCACATGAAGCTATTTCTCCATACATGGTGTGCAGATTGTCTTTTGTAGCGCAACCCTCGTTTGCCCTGCAATAAAAACAGCCTTGACATCCTTTTATACCGTCATCATTGAGATCGTAGGTTATTACTTCCGCACCTGCGTCTTTTGCGCCCGAAATCACCTGTTCAACCAGCTTCGTGCTGTATCCGTTTTTTCTGGGGCTTCCTTTAAAAACAACAATTTTACCCATGGTTCAAATCCTCCTGAAAAATATTGATTTATGTTGGTATATATAGTATACTATAAACAAAATATAGTTCAAGTACGCAGAATATTCTGACATAGTATAGTTCTTGATACCATAGGTATTTCCACACAGGAGGCAGAGACATTATGAATAACAGTATAACTTATGAGGAATTTTTAGAATCGCTTAAGTCATTTAAACCATCAGTAAATGATTGTCGCGTAAGCAACTCTTTGGTTATGTTACAGGGGAAATGGACTAACCATGTCCTATTTGAGTTATGCAAACAGGACAGTATACGTTTCGGAGAACTAAAGAGAGCGCTACCGGAAATTACAAATACAATGCTGACCACTACACTACGTGAACTTGAATCCTATGATCTGGTTAACCGGATTCAATATAATGAAATTCCCCCTCACGTAGAATATTCTTTAACGAAAAAAGGCAGAGACCTGATACCCATTTTTTATGAGATTTATAAATGGACACTTAAGTATGGAAAATAACATAAAGTAAATTGGACAGCTTCAGTTCTCTCTCGACGTGCCTTAAACGGATAAAAAAGATGCCGCCTAGATCTAGTGGGACCTTGGCGGCATAGTACGTCATCAAATCTTTTCTGTATGTCACTTTTCTCTAACTCTTTCGCTCATCTAGTTGCTTACTGGTTTTTTAAAAGTTTGCTGCCAGTTCTGCCGTTCTGCTCAATCCGGACTCAATAATTTCCGCAGCGCGGTCCGGATATTTGGCGTGTCCTTCAATTACGACAATCCCAGGGTTTTTGATGCCCATCAATACTCCAAGTATGTTCTTGACGTAGTTTAAACTCATCTCCAACGGGGCCGCAAATTCCGATGAAAAGTCTCCGCCGCGTGCAGTGAGGAGGGCAACTTTTTTGTCGCTAACCAGTCCTTCTGGCAGGCCTTCTGCTGTGTATCTGAACGTTTTCCCTGCTTGCAATAAATATGAAATATAAGTGATGAGCGGGGCAGGCACCGTTAAGTTCCACAAGGGGAATGTGAAAACGACTTTGTCCATGGCCAGAAACTCGTTCAAATAGTGGTTCACAATGTCCACAGCCTGTTGTTCTTCGGTATTGGCTTCCAATCCATGTGTTGCTTTGTAAAGTCCCGAGATGGCTGCATCACCGTAATATGGCAGCTCTTCGCCAAAAAGGTCGAGCTCCCTGATGGTGTCCTGCGGATGTAACTCCTTGTACGTTTTCAAAAAAGTATTGTACATTTTGACGCTGACCGCCTGTTCTGCAGGCCTGTCGTTAGCTTTGACGAATAATACATTTGCCATAAAAATAACCTCCTATAATTGTAAAATTTGATAAATTAAGTATCTTTCTTTTCCGAGTCTATTTGTTCGCTTTCAAATCAGTTATATTCAACAGCAGATATCTTGTTTTTTTATCAGCTTTCGTTTATACTACATATGTTGTATAGTTGGATTATAATATATTTCAAAAATTGTTCAACCAACAATCTTAAGAATTTGTAGTATATCCAACACTACGTTAATGATGTATGGAAAAATGAAAGAAATGAGGGTTTTCTTATGGCTGAAACAAAAATAGATCCGCGCATTATTCGTACACGTAGATTAATCATGGATGCATTTATTCACGTTTTAAAGAAAAAAGAATTTAAGGATATCACCATCAATGATATTACGGCAGAAGCTACAGTAAATCGTGCTACTTTTTATTATCACTTCAGCGATAAATATGATTTATTGGATAAAATACTGAAAGAAGAATTTATGAACACCGTGTATAATGAAATCGTTGAGTACAAAGAACTGAACCCAACAACGATCATTAATGTTTTCCTGTCTATCATAAATTTTCAATCGACTTTATCAAAACAATGCCGAAGCGGCTTTGAGACTTTTAAAACAACCATTGAAGCAATTATACAAAAAGAACTGGAAAATGTTTTTTACCAAATGTTATTAAAGCAACACTCTACTGCCAACGATGAATCTATAAGAATCGCAGCAGTCATGTTGAGCTGGGGAATTTTCGGGGCTTCGGTTGATTGGCAACACAATAACAGTGTGCCACCAGAGGAATATATAAAATCGGCTATTCCTTACGTTATGAACGGGGTTGGCAAAATTCCCATTTCGGAGTCACATTCCTCCACCCCCCTTTATCATCTATGAAAACGGGCAAAATACGCATAAATATCTCATTCTTTGTCCATCATACTTATTGCTCCTTCCAGTCAGATAAACTTGTATCAATTCTTTAATCTCTCACTCAATTTATCTGCGTAAGGGATTTTGGTAAAAACAATTTTGCAATCCAGTCTTTATGTTATATATTAACTATAACTTAAAATCATACATTTAAGAAAAATATTATCTAGTAAAAGGATTAAAAATATGAGCAAAAATAATAAATTAATCAGTGTAGCCGGTGATATCAGTATCCAACAGCTTCAATGGAGCACTCATGAAAAATGTACCAAAGGTCTGAGCTGGCAACATTATCCTTATGTTCACAGCACTTTAAAAGATGGTGGAGCACTATTGTTATCAAAACTCGTATCTATGTCAACCTCTGCCACGATACTAGCTCCACAATTACAAGCTGAAGACCGCTTACACAAAGATATTCTTCGTTCATCTATGGAAATGGATCTTTTCCCCGTCGACGCAACGAAAAATAATAAGACCTACAGGGTAAAGCAATTTTTAGGATACACCGGACCTTCTTCCGGTACATCTACGTTGCTTCCTATTCTAAACGATAACGCAAATTCTGACCTGGTTATAATAGACGATGAAAATAACGGCTTTAATTCTAATGAAGAATTTTGGCCACTAGCCATAAAATCAAATCAGAGATCACCGATCATATTATATAAAACAAATAGCGCAAATTTCTCTAGCCCACTTTGGAAGCATGTCTTAAAAAATCATATAGAAAATACCATAGTTATTATTAACGGAGACGATTTTCGCTCGCAAGGAGTCAACATCAGTCGAGGCCTTTCCTGGGAGAAAACAGCGTTAGATTTTGTATGGCAAATTAACAATAATCCTAACCTTAATTTTTTATCAAATTGTCACTACTTAATCATACCGTTCGGGTTGGAAGGGGCCATCTATTACAAAAAAACCGGTGAAACCTCTCAATCTCGTTTATTTTTTCTAACAAATAAGTTTGAAGGAGAATTTATCGAGGAAAATAACGGTAAAATGTATGGATTAACTTCCTGCTTTGTAGCCGGACTTGCACGAGCAATTGTTTCAGAAACAAATCCTAGAAACAAATTCAATAGTCTTGATTATGGGATTCGGGAAGGAATCGTTGCGGCTCAGAAATATTTTTCATTGGGGTACGGAGATAATATTAAAGTTAATCCTTTTCCTAATCCATCAATTTTTACAGAAAAGGAACATGATTTTATTTACAAAGAACACATACAGGATGTACTAATTCGTAATTCTAATAACCCTAACTGTCAGTCCTGCTGGTACATTATAAAGGATAAAAGTTCAACAAATTTATCTGATATAGCATATGATATTGTCAAGAACGGTGAAAAAAGTGCTCTTCGGTTCATACCTATTGCAGAATTCGGAAATTTGAAAGTCGTGGACAGAACTGAAATAGAGGCATATCACAGTATTAAAAATTTGATGACAGAGTATATCTCTACCACTAAGGTAAATCGCCCTCTTTCCATTGCTGTTTTTGGTACTCCAGGATCAGGGAAATCCTTTGGTATTACAGAAGTCGCTTCAAGTATATCTCCAAACCTGATTGAGAAAATTGATTTTAATTTATCTCAATTTGGTTCTGTTACTGATTTGATTGCTGCATTTCAAAGAGTAAGAGATCTGTCATTGAAGGGAAAACTTCCGCTTGTTTTTTTCGATGAATTCGATTCTTTCTTCCAGGGAAAACTTGGTTGGCTAAAGTATTTCCTGGCACCTATGCAGGATGGCGTCTTTCGAGAACGAGATTCTATTCATCCGATCGGGAAAGCAATTTTCGTATTTGCCGGTGGTACAAGCAGTACTTTCAAACAATTTTGTGGTGAAGAAATAATAGATGGTGATGAATATAAACAGTTTATGAAAGATTTCCAGAATACTAAGGGACCAGACTTTATTAGCCGACTGAGGGGTTATGTAAATATTCTTGGTCCTAATCAAACAGATGAAGATTGGGATCAATTATTTATCATCCGCAGAGCAATGTTATTACGCTCCATGCTGGTACGTAAAACACCTCATCTTATCAACGACAGAGGAGAAGCTCAAATTGATAATGGAATCGTACGAGCCATGCTGAAAGTTGACAGGTACAAGCATGAAACCAGATCCATGGAAGCCATCATGGAAATGAGTACATTAAGCAGTGCAAAGAAATGGGAACAATCACATCTTCCCTCTAAGGAACAGCTCAATCTGCATGTGGATAAGGAAGAATTTTTGCGTCATTTGATGCAGGATACATTTTACTGTGAAAAAACAGAAAAGCTTGCCGAAGATCTTCATAACAGTTATAGAGAACTGAATCTAGAAAAATGCAGCTTAGAATTAACTTGTATGCATTCATGGGATGAGCTGGATGATTCATACAAAAAATCTATGCGAAATAAAGTATTGCATATACCTAATTCGTTACGCAAAATAGATTATGATGTAATATCCGTTTTAGAAAAACCTGAAGTAGTAGAATTTTCTGAAAGGGAATTGTATATTTTAGCTGATTACGAACATAAGCGCTGGTCTCTTGAAAAAAAAGAGCAGGGATGGACTTATGGATTAACTATTGATGAGCAGAATAAAACTCATCCTAATTTAGTCCCTTGGGATGATCTTCCAGAAGAAGAAATCAATCGTATAATTGAAGATATGAAAGCAATTCCAAAAGTTTTGGCAAACTCATATTTTAAGATAGAAAAGCTTAAATATCTTTGTTACTGTGAAGTTCACGGATTTAACAAGGGGACAAGAACAGATCAATAATAGAGAGCATTTTAAGTTCCGTAAAACTCATAAAACCGATGTAAATATGTTGGTAACTTTTAAAGGGCAGAACCTGATTTTTTGGTTTCTGCCCTTTAACGTGGAACTTTACCAATAGATAAAGAGACAATATCATAGCGTTGCGTGCATTCAATCGTTCGCCTACGACATCAAGACTACCGTCTCCACATGGTTCGTATAAGAAAACATATCTACTAGTTTCTTAAATACAACCATTAGTCTAAGTGCCCCATCCCTAAAAGTTATAATTTATTGCTCCAAAGTATAATGTTACTCACCGTCCTAGCAGTAATCGCTTTCCTTAATACCTGCGGTTACTGCCAATGCAACCTTTCGGTTCTTAAGCTTATTCCCTCCGTTTGTTCCAAATGCCCAGCCATACGTCAAAACCTCATTAAGCCATTTTTTCAGTAAGGACGGAAAGCTGAACCACTGAATTGGAAATTGCAGAACCATGTCTCCATGGGCTTCAACGAGCTTTTTTCCTTTTTCAACATCTATCTTTTCATCTGGATAGACTTCGTACAGCTTATGAACGGTATAAATATCGGAATGCTTACTTACCTCTTCCACCCATCGCTTGTTGATAACCGACTTTTCCATATCTGGGTGTTCCACAATTACAAGTGTCTTTATAATACATTTCCCTTCTCTATCATATTTTTTATATCTTCATAACAATTTCAATTAATCTTTTCAATACGATCCTGCTCCGTGATCTCTCGGATAACATTACAGGGAACTCCGGCAGCGATTACTCCGGACGGAATGTCTTTTGTTACCACACTTCCTGCCCCAATAACTGTATCATGCCCTACTGTCACACCTGGAGTAACCGTAACACCGCCGCCGAACCACACATTATCTTCAATGGTAATCTGTTTGCAATACTCCATCATATATTTTTGACCATTCTCATCAACTCTCACGTTTCTCTCCTCAGCCAGCAGGGGATGTACCGGTGTGAGAAAAGAAGCACCTGGCCCGATAAAGACATTATTCCCTATCCTTATTTCTGCACAGTCCAAAAATGTACAATTGAAATTTATGTAGCAATTATCACCAATATAGGTATTGCAGCCATAATCAAACTGCACACTGGGAAAAATCTCCACACCTTCACCCAGATGCCCCAGAAGTCCTTTTAAGATTTCCTGTCGTTCTTTTTTTTCTTCCTCAGTAGTACTGTTATATCTGGATGAAGCATTTCTTGCCAAATCCCTCTGTTTTACCAGTTCCTCATCAGATGTTTTATAAAGCTTTCCAGACAGCATTTTTTCTCTTTCAGTCATATTAATCCTCCAAAATTTTTAGATTATTTGTAATCCTGTACATCAAATTCCTTGTCTTTAAAATAGTACTTACGGTCATTTTCCGTGATTTCTCTGATTACCCTGCAAGGATTTCCTGCCGCAATAACATTATCCGGTAAATTTTTTGTCACAACGCTCCCCGCACCAACCACGACGCTGTTCCCGATCACAACTCCGGGATTAATGATTACATTTCCGCCAATCCACACATTATTTCCTAAGGTAATCCCTATTCCATACTCATATCCGGAATTTCTGGAATCCGGATGAATGGGATGACCGGCTGTATAAACAGATACATTGGGTGCGAACATAACATCATCTCCAATTACCACCTTGCCCACGTCCAGTATTGTACAGTTGTAATTTGCAAAAAAATTACTGCCAACCTCTATGTTCTTTCCATAATCACAATAGAAGGGAGGATTAATGTGTAAGTTTTCACCAGCCTTCCCTAGAATATCCCTGATTAATTCTTGCCTCTTGTCTTGTTCAGCAGGATGTGAGAAATTATACTCATGGATTTTTATCTCATTTTTAACCCTTTCCTCCTTCAATCCATCCAACTCTGCTTTATAAGGAAGACCTGCCAGCATTCTTTCCTTTTGATTCATGATTAATTATTTCCTTTCATTTTTATATATTGCTTTCTTTTTGAATTTCTACAGGTTCTTTGTATCCACTAATCATAATCACCAGCAAAAGCACCCCATAAAAAGATGTGGTTTCCAGAGAAAATGCCACTCTTTTTATCATGGCGGCAGAAAATACCATTCCGCCCAATATGGACGCTGCTTCTTGAATAAACCCAATAAAAATATTTTTCAGCTTATACACCATCCTGCTGCAATTATCACATCATATTCTATGGAAACATTTCAACTCAGGGTTTTACCTTTGTTCATTACGATAAATTTCAACAACCCACAGACAGTTAAACTAAGCCTGTTCTGCACTACAATAGCCTAACTTAATCTTTGGTTTAGCTTTACCGAGAAAATTGCTTCCCCGCGTAAAAAATAAACCATACTGTTTTACCTTATTACAAAACCATTGGGCTGTCTCAGGAGTATGATAACTGCTATATGCTTCTATTCCATTAAGTCCCAGAGGAATCAATTGATCTATCATTTCAAAATTCCCTTCTAAATTAATTCCCGGATGTGCCAATACTGATTTTCCACCATTATGATGTATTATATCTATAATATCCCTCATATCAGGAAATGTCATTACGACATAACAGGGTTTTTCTAGTAAAAAGTAATCCCTATGGAAATTAACATAGGGATTATCACTCCGGCTACCATTCTCTCTATAGGGCCGCAGCAGGTCGCATTCAAGATATTTTTCATTAGTCAGCAAGGCTTCAGCGAAAGCCTCTCCCGTCCAATGTTCACCCCAATAGCGTCCGCCAGTTACTGCTCTGAGATCCGTCTCGGTTAGGTCAAAGCCCATCTGGTTTATCAGTCGAAGTCTTTCTTTTGAAACATTAACATATTGTTTTCTCATGTTCTGTTCAATGTATTCAAAATCAGGACTATCAAGTTTAATATCATAGCCTAGGACATGAAAATTAATGTCCTTGAAAGTACAGTCTATTTCGATAGCTGAATAGCATCTTATGCGTTCACACTTAGCTTTTTCCACAGCTTCCTGAGAGCCTTTTACACAGTTATGATCGGCTATTGCCATCATGCGGACACCTGCATCCTTACACATTTGAATTAGCTCAGCAGGAGTGAATTCACCGTTTTCGCTATAACAGGAATGAATATGTAAGTCTGCAAAATAAAAACCATTCATATTTAACTCTCTATTCATCAATTTACCTCCGATTATATAAATAAGAGAACCGATTGAACTATGGGGTCTCCAGGAAATAAACATTTACTTTCCTCAGGATCTCCGCCCTTAAGGTTTTACGGATTCCACTTTGAAACCACCGAGATTTGACATATTGGCATTTTAAAATTATTCTTTATTTTCTTCACTTTCATACTGATATAAATTCTGGATAAATCTATCATACTGCTGATTTGCATATCTGTGAATTTGGGGCATATCAACCATTTTCCATACAACAAAATAAATAACAATCAAAAATAACAGCCCTAAAATCACCTGTACGATCACAGACATATTACATTAAACCTCCTTTGCAAGAAATACATGGACTCAAAATTATGGCTATAAATGCTGACCTGCGTCCTGCTATAAAATTATTTGTACCTATTCTTTTCAGTTTCTACTATCAAAATTATATATTATCCCGCTTGTGTTTTCCCACAAAATCGTTTATATTAATATCAAAATCATATATTATGAGGTGTGATTATGATTTCTGCGCTTGAGATATTTTCAGATTTATCAGAACGATTAAAGTATAATATACCAAATTTTCCGCTTTATGTGCGTAAAGGTACGCTGCATCAATTTGATCGATATGCAGCCGCATGTCATTGGCATCCGGATTTAGAGTTTATTCTAATACAGGATGGCGAAATGGAATATTTCATAAACGGACAAATCGTACAGATTGGTGCAGGTAATGGCATTTTTATTAACAGCAAACGTATGCATTATGGCTTCTCAACCAATAGAACTGATTGCTCCTATATTGTGGTAACTATCCATCCTGTACTGCTTGGTGCAGGTACACTTGCAGGTAAAAAGTTTTTGGAGGATACATTTGGTTTAGATACCGACAATTATCTATTGTTGACACCTCAAAGCCCTTGGCAGAGGGATGCGTTGCTTTTACTCACTCAAATATATGATGAAATGCACAGTGATAAAGGAAATTTACTTCATCTATTGTCTAAGGCAGTCTCTCTCTGTGATTGTATAGGAGATCATATACAACAAATTACCAGTCATAATGCCGATGAACAATCCTGGTTGATGCTGAGTGAGATGACTGGTTATATCCATCAGCATTATGATCTTAAAATAACTATTGATGATATAGCTGCTGCAGGTACGGTATGCCGAAGCAGATGTTGTGAACTGTTTAACAAATATATTGGTCAGACTCCAAATAATTATCTGATCCAATACCGCATCTCAAAAAGTTGTGAGATGCTTCGGGAAACCAACCTACCTATCTGTGAGATAGCAATTGCATGCGGTTTTCAAACTGCAAGTTATTTTTCATATGTTTTTCGTAAGGAAACAGGCTTAGTGCCACAAAATTTTCGTAAGCAGACAAGGGATTTTAACTGACTTTCCCACAAAAAAAGCAGATCCCCTTCAACTTTACTTGAAGAGATCTGCAATCGCTTTTTTAAGGTAATTACGCTTTAAACCAACCACGGGATGTGTTTATAAAGTGAAACGGCGATCCCATCTTCTTCATTAGACAAAGTAATCTCATCCGCCACCTCTTTCAATTCTTCTGCCGCATTATTCATAGCCACACCAATTCCTGCATATTGAATCATAGTTTTATCGTTCTGGCCGTCACCAAATGCAATCATCTCATCCTGCCTATACCCCATAGGATTCAGTACCGTCTCCAGTGCTTTTGCCTTATCAATTCCCCTGGCTGTAAATTCAAAATAAAACGGGGCCGTAAACATACAACTTAATGTGTGTTTAAACGGTTCCATCATCTCCAGGTAATGCTCTTTCAGATAAACGGCATCTCCGGCTGTGAGAATCTTGTTGAGAGGATAATCCGCAAACGAAGCCAGATCATCTATTTCGCAAAGTTTATACTTTCCACCACGCGACTCATATTGAATGATGTTAATTTCCTGCTCTCCATTTTTAATCATACAGTCATACACATCGTTGACATACATATATTTTCCCTTGTCAATCATCGGCCGGACATTAAAACCTTTCATATGTTCTAACACGGCTTTTCCCTGTTCCACCGTCATTGTTTCATTAAACAGGACTTTTCCCGTCTGACAGTCTGTCACCCTTGACCCATTAAAAGAAACAAGTAATCCTTGATGCCTGCTCATCTCCAGTTCCTTTGCAAAATCACTCAAACCGCTGTCAGGTCTTCCTGAAGCCAAGATTAATTTTACGCCGTTTACCTGCGCTTTTATTAATGCGGCCTTTGTCTTTGGGGTGATCTCTTTTTTGTGATTGGTCAGTGTACCGTCTACATCCATAACGATTACTCTAATACTCATTTCTACCACTCTTCCACGGAATCAATTAGCTATATCGATTCCGCCCCTTTCTAATACTTTAGTCTCTCTTTAAAGATTTTCTCCGTTCTCTTCTATCACTTTTTGATAAAAATAGGAAGAATCCTTCCTGATTCTATTTTGTGTCTGATAATCAACAAACACCAGGCCGAACCGTTCCGAATAACCGTATGCCCATTCGAAATTATCAATGCTGCTCCATGCAAAATAACCGGATAAATCAACACCTTCATCAGCTGCCCTTTTATATTCTCGTAGATATCTATGCATCATATCCACCCTGCTACTGTCGTGAACCTTTCCGTCCAGAGAGATCCAGTCATGTGAAGACATTCCGTTTTCCGTAATATAAAATGGTTTTTTGTACCTCTCGTATATGAATTTGGGTCCCCAGTACATAGACTCTGGTGTCATCGGCCATTGAATTGCAGTTTTGGGAAAACCATCATAGCGGGTTACCTCTACCGGATTTCCATTTTTATCTGCTCGAATCATAATGGCATTATAAATATTATGTCCATAAAAGTCTATTGGAGAAGAAATCAGTTTCATATCGTCCTCAGAGATTTCAGGCATGTATTTATCAAAATATTCCATAGCCTCTTTTGGATATTTTCCAAAAATGATTGGATCACTCCACATCGCTATATTCCATACACAATCATTTAAATTTCCATTCTGCAAATGAAACATTGCCCGTCTGGCTGCTTCAACATCAGCATCTGATTCTGTTTCCGGATAGTAGAGTGTACTGCATGGGGCCATTCCGATCTTAATAGGACGTACCGCATGTTCCCTGAGCGCTTGCACGGCTTTTCCATGTGCTTTTAAAAGATTATGCCATATATTAAAAATTTCATAAGCTCCCACTTTTAGTCCTGGTGCATGCACTCCAGTAAGATAACCCAGACCAGCAATACACTGTGGTTCATTTATTGTAAAAAAATTCTCTACGCGATCTGAAAAATGCTCAGCTATCACAGCGGCGTACCGGGCAAAATATTCCGGTATATCGGGATTCATCCAGCCTCCCCTTTTATACAACTCATAAGGAAGCTCCCAATGATGAAGTGTTATATATGGTACAATGCCATTACTTATCAATTCGTTAATCAGCTTATCATAATATTGAATTCCTTTTAAATTTATTACTCCCGTTCCATTCGGAAAAATTCTTGGCCAGCTAATGGAAAAGCGATATGCCTGAATTCCTGCCTCCTTCATCATTTTTATATCTTCTTTATAACGGTAATACTGGTCACAACTTATATCTCCGTTATGATTTTCATAAATATGTCCTTTCTCCATGCAAAATACATCCCAGATACTTAGACCTTTTCCGTCATCATAGGCAGCGCCTTCCACCTGATAGGATGATGTAGCTGATCCCCAAACAAAATCCTTCTTAAAGCTCATTTTTATACCTCTCTATACATAAAATAAGATTCATCAATTTCTAAGCCGTGCTTCTTCCATTAAATCTTCATCTGTTATTTCGTTGTCTTTATAATAATATTTCATGTCATGCTCGTCGATTTCTCGGATAACCCTGCATGGATTACCAACCGCAACGGAATTTTGTGGAACATCTTTTGTAACAACGCTACCGGCACCTATCACACTGTTTTCACCTATCGTAATACCAGGGCAGATTATGGTTCCCGCTCCAATCCAGCAATTATCTTCGATGACAACAGGTTGGGAATACATATATTCACGCATATCAGGGCGAATCGGATGCCCCACCGTTGCAATGGTTACACCTGGTCCAAACATTACCTTCTTTCCAATTATAATTTTTCCGTCATCCACAAAATGGCAATTAAAATTGATATAAGAGTCGTCTCCAATCATAATGTTTGTTCCATAGCAACAATAAAATGGAGGTTCGATCCATACTTTCATTTCTTTTCCAAACAGCTTGTTCATTAATTCCTGACGAAGTTTTTGATTATCAGGTTTACTTTCATTAAATGCAGTCATATACATTTTACAATTCAGTCGATCCTCTGGTAAGCCTTCACAATAATCTGTAAATAATTTTCCGGATGCAATTCTTTCTCTCATTGTCATAATTGTTCTCTCCTTCTGAACTTATCTTTCTTCTATGTCTCGTGTAATATCTTTCACCCATTTATATTGTTTATAATGTTTATATACCGCAGGCAGTTTGATTAATTCATCCATATTAAGTATGAGGTATACCATAATAACCGGGGCTTTCATATAAAATGCAGCTATAGAACCAGATGGTATAACTATTATCCACATCGTAATAGCATCACATATAAGCCCAAATCTTGAATCTCCACCAGCGCAAAAGATTCCTCCGATTAATGTCGAATTAACAGATTTTCCAACCAAATAACAAGAGCAGATTATAAGCATAGTAGATAAATACTCGTTTGCCTCATGGCTTAATGCAGAATATTTCAAAATAGCAGGACTTATGGCTAAAAGCTGCAGACCTGAAAGAGACTCACACATATAATTAGATTTTTCACAATATTTGCAATTGAATTTGCTGCAACAGCATCACTTCCCAGATGACCCATTATAACCGAGCAATATTGTGCAACGAGCATTGTAGTCCCAATCACCAGAGCTGCGAGAAAAAGACTGTGCATAAACTGTATTTGACCGGCAAGAGAGACTGCGGACAAAAAATCCTGATTCAAAAAACCCAACATGATCGCATCCGATGCACTGACAGCTGCAAGCATGAAATTCTGAAAGGCAATCGGCAACACTAATGCAAATAATTTTTTATAAAATTCCGAATCAAGCCTCTTCATCCTTTTCTCCTCTATAACATACCATGCTTTGTGACCAAATCTTTTTTTTATAATAATATTGATTGTCCTAATCTGTAATTTTCATTTTTCCATTATTGTCACCTCTCTTTATTGTTCTACTGCCTGCAAACCGTCTCTCCGTTAATTTTTTAATGCAAATTGATGTCTTGCTACTTTTAGTATTTATGATTTAATTATACTGTGTTATAAATCATATTTCCGTCAGAATCATATTTATTTCTATAACAATCGTGTATTTTTCACAATAAGCACAAGGAAAACCAAAAGGTGGCTTCTGTAAATGATCCACTTCCCACACATAATAAATCATTAATTTTACATAACATTATTAAGCCCTCCTGGCACCTACAAGCAGGGCAAAAAAAGCACATTTTCATAACCTGAAAATGTACCTTTTACAATAGATTTACCAAGCATCCGATCTCTATAATAATTTAAGCCACAAGCATTCTGATATGATCCTCCATAAGTAGGCATGGTAAATAACCAAAATCTACTTATGGAGGATTATTTTATGGCAAAATCACCACACACTCCTGAATTCCGTGCAAAGGTTCCACAGGAGTATCTTGATGGAGTTGGTTCCTACGATTATATATCTGCTAAATATAGCATTGGAAGTAAAACCTTAAGAGAATGGATTTCAAAATATAGTATTTATGGAATTGCTGCATTCGCTCACAAATCAGGTAACACTTCCTATTCATCTGATTTTAAAACTATGTGTGTTAAAGCTGTTTTATCAGGTGAAGAAAGTGTAGATGATATCGTTGTTAAATGCAATATATCTTCCAGAGCGGTACTCAGAAACTGGATAAAGCGTTATAATGCCAATAGAGAACTTAAGGATTATGATCCTAAAAAGGAGGTCTATATGGCAGAAGCAAGAAGAAGAACATCCATTGAAGAACGCAAAGAAATCGTTGAATACTGTCTTAAGCATAATCGTGATTATAAAGAATCTGCACCTCAGATCAGTAAAGCATGTGTGTAAAGTCTCTGCGTCAAGCAACTCCAAATGCTGCAACATCAATTTCAGCTTACACAGATTCAGCCAGACATTCCCAAGCTGTATTGAAGATTTCCAAGTTAATACTTAAACCCTTCATGTGTATATTTGCTGCAATTATGTCAGTCTTGTTCTCAGTGCCATAAGTATCAAGAAGTATTTGGGATTTTTCTACTTCAAGCCTATCGCTAAACAGTAAATCTTTAAGAATACCAAGACGTTTTAATCTCATCATAAAAAGTTACTGTGAATTCAAATACTTACAGCCAATCATAATAGCTACTCTGCTCTCTGTAAGAGAGGACAGAGTAATATTAAAGTTATTCATACAAATTATGCGGAAATAGGATTTTAAAAACTCTATCAGCAACCTTTGAACCAATAAACCCTCGAATGAAATCAACACAGATACATTGGCTGTCATCTTAATTATTCATTCTCTCTTTTCTCTTCATTTCAAACTCGTTTAATAATTTCATACCCTTAGATGCATCTTCTTGGGTAAAGGGTCTACTCATTATCTCGGATTTAAGTCTTAAAACTTCGTTTTCATAACTAGCTTGGCTAATTTCTATAACACTACTATGATAAGTCAAATAATCATATAACTTTTTACAATCTCCTTCAAACATTATTTTCTGTTGAACATTTTTCTTAACCATATACAACAGTACATCTATTATCTGTATACCACATTCATTATCAGAAGATACAATTTGCAAATCTTTTTTATAAATATCAATAAGATTTATTTGATGAAGTATTGTTAAAGCTGAAAAATCTGACTGTACATGCTTATAATGTTCAAAAATATCTAATAATGATCTACCAAATTGATTTTGGGAATCATGGAAAATTTTTTCTATTTTAAAATTATTATCGCCATATAAATTATTTATTGATAATAAAATTTGAGAAAATGCGACAACATTTGGTGAATCTATTTTACCTAGCTTATAATTAAAAACTTCTAATGGATTTTTTTTGGCCCATTGTATTGCATCTAAAATTAATTCTTTCATACGTTTATCTGTGACTTTATTATTAATACTCTTTTTAATATTTTCCAAAAGTTTACTAATATCATCTACTCGGGGATTCTTGTATATATTCCAAAAGTACTCTGCATCTTCATCTGAAACACAACTGCAAAACGAATTAGCCAACATTAATCTTAATATCCTAATACCATAAGAAATTGATGAAACAGCTTTATTATTAGTATTATCAAATAAATAATCGAACATTTTTAATTTTGCTAGAAATATTTTTTCAATCTTCACAAAAATAACATGACATTTATTTTCTATAAGAATTTCCTTAATGCCAAGGGATACTTCATTGATCAAAGAAATTCCCATTTCATTTCCATGTAATTCGTTTTTCCCTATATTGTTCGATAAAGTATTTACTTTAAGCGTTGCTGTTTCGTTTAAATCAGCTTCTGATAATAAAACGCCTACCCAGAAAAAAGGCTGATTCTTATCAAATAAATTCAAGCCTGAATTCCCGCTTTCATCGCAGTAACCAAATAATTTCATACCATCTTTTTTTGTGTTCTTAATCATAAAAAACTCTCCCCTCTTTTTATACAAAATTAATAATAAACATCTCACTTTTACTACGTCCTTTACGTGTGTATTATAAATGTATGATATCTGACACAGTAAAGTATAGAATGAAAAAATAAACATTTGCTTCTGACACACCTTACAAATTAGTTTTCTGATTTTTTACAATTATTAACACCTATGCTGCAATTGGTTATAGTTTTGATTAATATTTCTATATTGCATTATTATGGAAAGTTAATACTATGCCTCTATTTTAAGTTTATATTTAATCATTTATTTCAACATTAACATATCCTGCGAAGGAAGTATGCCCAATATTCCCATAGTTTCCATAATTGCCTATATTGCTATAGTTTCCATAAACTCCAAAATTTGTATTCATATATGGCGATGCTTTATAATATAGTAGACGGTTTCCGTTAACTATTTCTCCTAAGTATCTTCCATGCATATCAATGAATATTTGTTCGCGTTCAAGATAGTGACCAATATTTTTTCCTCGGACATTATGTAATTGCCCATTAACAAAATTGGCAATGTGTTTTCCGTTCATGTCATGTAAATCTTTCATCTTCTTACCTCTTTATTATCTTATTATTTTAACAAGCATCATTTTTTTAAGAATTGGAATCAAAAAAATATTTAAGTGCTTAAATTTTTTCTTCTATACTTTTCTGGTAATTACTAATTCCGATTTGGCTCAATGGTTTATTCTAAGATACTTATTTTTTCCTTAGTACCATACCTGGAATATTTAATTATATCAAATAAACACTATAAATATATTGCTGAGTAAATTATTATCATATATCCAGTTAGCAAAGATTTTCTATTTTTCTAATTCACTTATTCGGATATCAATTCCGGTTATGATGATATCCAAGAACTAACCTTTACTCTCTTCATATGCGGCTAAAATTTGAATATATTCTTTAGGGTCATCTCTTCTTTAAATTTCCTTGGATATTTAATGCTTTAAAAAGACACTGATGTTTTTCTTTATCATCAATATCACATAGTAGTAATTTTTTCCGCTTTGATATTTTTAATTATTTACATCAGACATTTTTATACACCCTTCAATAACAAAATTACTATTTTTTGAATTTAGCCAGCAATATAGTTTACCTGTATACTTAATTATTTACCTCTGTTTTCTATAGCTTGTTCTTTAATTTGAATTTTTTTATCATAATCAAATTCATAAATACTTGCAATAAAAACTTGATTATGCTGTAACTCTTGGTTAATTAAATTTTCAATTAATTGTGTATTATCATCATCTAATTCTTTACCTTTAGGGGAATCTAAAACCATAATTAGTTTAGTATTCATTTTCTCTTCAATCACTTTTAAAAAAGCTACTTTGAAAGCAAACACCATTTTTTGTAAAACTGCTCCAGACATAGACTTAAGATCTGATGTAAATATATAATCGTCTTTATAAACCATTTTATCATCAACACCAAGTAATTTCGCATACTTCAACACATAATCATATATTTTTGTTATAAAATGATTATTGTCTTTAATTCTTTTTTTTATCATAGAATTTACTTGTTTAAGTTCCTCTTTGCTCTTATCAAGTAATTGCTCCACAACTTTTTGATCAATATTTAATGTTGCTAGTTGTTTATCGATTACAGAATCCTTGGATTCATCGTTGAACAAACTGATCTGCATATTTTTATTTTCATAGTCACTTAGTTTTACCTCAAAAACAGATCGTTCTCGCTTTAGCTTTTCTATATCTGTAACCAGAATACTCCTACGTGCTTTTATATATTCATAATTAGTTGTAGAATTTACGAGAGTCTCTCGATTAACAGGTATCACTACATCATCCTTTTTTACTGACAGACACATAGAGTCAATATAATCATAAAACTGTTTCTCTTTTAAAATAACTGAATTAAGTTCTACTAAAGACTGTTTTGCATTTTCTATTTTTAAATTACAATACGCAATTCTCTCTATTAACTCTTTTTCCATATCAGATATAAAAACTTCCCCATTGCGTTCATATACTTGCTCGCTTAATTCATGAATATTGAGCATAGCCATGTACTTATTTTTATCTAATTGGAGTTTACTTTTTTCCTCCAGCAAATTATCAATATCAACATCATTTAAACCTGATAATAATTCCTCTATATTAAATTTAATTTTACCTATTACTGTACCACGATTTAGTAGTGACCACCCCTTATCTTGATCTACATACATAAAACCGAGTAAGTTTTTTAAAATCTTTATATTTTCGTATTCAAAAATGTAAGAAAGAAAAGCCAAGTGTTCACTAGGCAACGTAAAAGTTATATTATTATCATTGACATTTAAGAATAACAAATCACCTTCTCTACAAACTATACATTCTTTTTCTTTTTCAAAAAAGGTGATTTCAGTAGATATATTACTATAGTTAACACCTTTCATATTAGGAATTGGGTAACCAAGTGCATAAAACATTAAACGTAAATAAGTTGATTTACCTTTGGTGTTTGTCAATGAATAGATTAAATTCCTTTTTTCTGAAAACTCATCAACGTTAGTTTCCATGCCTTCTTTCAGAACAAGTTTCCTTATAATCATATTCTTACCCCCACACCAGCACTTATCTTCTGCATATTTCTATTGTTGTTGATTATCCTAAACAAAAAAGCTTTAGCTAAGTATTCTGTTACATTTTCATCTGAAACAACTCTAAACTCTTCAATAAATTGATTACTACGCTGCTTGATAAATTCTTTTTCTACTTGTGTTATACCTTTTCCATAAATTTCTTTTTTAAACTGCTCAAATTCTTGAAGGACTCTATTTGAAAACTCAAATCTTTCATGATAAATGCTTGTTGGATGACCCATAATACGGTTTACATCATTGAAAATAGACTTGTCAGGTGTAAAAGATAAGCAATCACTAATCTCAGATAAATCATTATCGATTAAAAATGCTGCTATTGGCCATGCAAAGTCAGCTTTCGTTATTTTTTTTGTATCACTTTTATCACTTACTGTTGAATTATATTCTAATCTTAACTGCCAATGCTCTAGTAATCTCTGTTTTATACTAATTGCATCATCTCTATTTAATTTAATGCAGTCTACTAAAAAGCTAATTACTGTATCACTAATTTTTATGTATCTATTTTCTTCGTCTCCGAAGTATGGATTTATCGTAGAAATAAAAAGTGATGATTTGTCAAACCGTTCAACATTTTTTTTTATTTTAATTAATTTATTTTTTCTTTCTTGTATTCTTTCTTTTTTTATTTTCTTTTCAATTGAGGAAATAGTAGATTGAAATGTGTTATCGATTTCTTTTTTTATATTAGACAAGCAACTGCTATAAGAAACTATACTATTATCAAAATAGTTGTTAGCTGATTTAAATGTATCTGGAATATTTGAAATATAAATTAGTTGATTATTATTTTGCGGATTTCTAGATAAAGACACAATTGCATCTTTAAACTTTTCTTTTTTATCCTTTGCTACAGTATAATCTTGGGCAGACTTAGCTTGGGCAAATATTTTACTACCATCAACTAATGTAATTTCTATGTCTTGTAATTTTGATTCGATTTTAATATCTAATGCATTATGTATATATTTTAAAAACAGAAAAATCCCAGCATTAGACTGAAAATTCCAACCAAATGAAGACGCAGATGCATCATTGCTAAATTCACAATATTCCTCATTAAGATAATCCGTCATCATATATACTCCTTAGTATATAATTCTTTGCAATTTTTTATAAATAAATTAATACTAGTAATAATTATATCAAATATTAATAATTTTTACAACAAAAATACATTTTGTTTTTACTCTTTTGATGAATTTCTGATAATTTAATCGCTATAAGAAAACCTACAATTAGTAGATGTAATATTTAATTGTTGGTGGATGAAGTGTAAGCGCTCGACTGTCTTTATCTCCACCTCAAAAAACAATTGTTGAAATGAAGCATAAAGATCGATCCCCTCTTAATCCAAGCAAGAAAGTTAGTTCCATTATGTATGAATTTGTTTTTTGCAATCATAATCAATAATAACTCTCAGCTACTATGAAGGTCTTTGAATATCAACATTTTACATAAAAAAGTTTTGCCAAAGAATCTATTTAATCCTTTTTTATTAAAAAGGAACTTATTAATGCTTTTTTTATAAGTTCTGCCACCTCTAAATTAGGTTCTGGCGCAAATGTTAAAGTTACCAATTTGTTATTTATAGTAAGCTTCAAGGATTTCTCTTTTATATCATTATTTATTTCATTCATAGCAATGCCTCCTACCTGCTAAACCGTGAGATCCGCCATGAACTCTGTCGGAATCAAAGTTCTTAGCTACAGTAGTGTGATACGATTACTTATTTTTAAACAGATTGCTTTTAATGGTCCAATAAAATTGTTTCTATACCATTTATGTCGAATTGATTTTCTCCGACTACTTAGAATTCGGAAGAATCCATGACTGTCCAACCATATATAAGAACAGCAAAGTTTTCCTCTGCCTGTTAAAAATAACAGACATATTTTACATTCTATTTCATTTATTCATAGATTTTCCTATACTATGTCTGTTTAAATTCATTTCACAGGAATGCGGCAGGGCAATTTTGCTCTGCCACATGATCTCTAAAATGAATATTTCTACTTATTCTTCATTTTTGCATTTTTATTCGACACAACTTCCCAAAACGCAAAGAACCAATTGATTCTTCTATAGGGCGGCAACAGTAACGGCCTGTTGGTTAAACGGGCCTCATAGGAATTTCACCTCTCTCAGGATCTCTGCGAGCCGCCCCCATTGCGATGTCTGTGGCTGGACGGAAGTAGCATTAGCACTGTCCATTTCATTGCGAAACAGTCCACCATAGACTGTTTTATGACCAGGCGTTCTCGCTCGTCACCTTCGATGCCATCGGTTCGACGGATGTCTCTCAACCTTCCGCAGGCAGTTCTGGCGCGCCCGTCAATGTCGCTGCCGCTTTTACACGGCTGGACAGATCATGTATTAATGCTGCCGGATATGAAGTTTTCAAGGAGCAATAGAAGGAATAGATAACCCCCCTCACTTACTTTCACGTCAAGCGAGGGGGTTGAGCGGAATAATTTTTAATTTTCCATCAGTTTCTTTAATTTACTAAGGATTCTTACCTTTCGATCATGTATGGTTCTCTGTGCAATATTTATTTCTCTGGATATTCGATGTTCGCTTTTTCCTTTGAAAAACAGCTCTTTTATCAGTACTTGCTCCCTTGGTGTAAGCATTTCTTAGCAGGAAAGCATTTTTTCAATTAATACCGCTTGGACTGCAGCATCTTCAACACTTATTTCATCCGATGCAAACTGGTGATTTGAGTCCTCCAGACGTTCAAAGGAATCCTCCCTGCTGGGAATGAGAGTAATTGCACAGCTAACGCAGTCAATTTGGTAACGTTCCACCTTTAAGTCATACTGCTGATACTCCATTTTGCGGTCACTTTTTTCCAGTACCTCAATAACCGCATCACTTGCTTCGGGATACCTCTCCCGATAATTAATTCTTCTGATTCTTTTTGCCATTTGGCTTGTCCTCCATTTCATGATTTTCAAAATCAAAGAATGAAGAACAAGCGGTGGAGACCTGCATCGGGGTATTGAGGGGGGTCTGTATAAAGCGACTTTTTCAGTGACTTCTTTTGTATTATTTAATGAAACAGTTTTATTATCGAAACTAAAAAATCAGTACTACGCCAGGTTAGGTGCAGTACTGATTTTTCATTATATTTATTTGTAGGTGGGCAAAGTGTATGTACTCGGCTGTCTTTATCTCCACCTCAAAACACAGTTGTTGGAATGAAGCGATACCCCTCTTATTTAAGCAATAAGCAAACACCGGTATCTTAATTTCTTCCATGTTTAAAAGGTGTTAAAAAAGACATAATCCTACCCTCAAATGAGGAGAAGTGCCATAAAGCTTGGCGGCTAGGCTATCATAGTGCAAGAAACACCTTAGATCCTTGGCTTTGCGTCCCCGTTTTTCAACTGGTTTGCCTTTGACATATTTTATTGTGAATAAAACTATTTCTTATGACTACGGGTATTTCTGTCCTTAACAAATCAGATATAACCATACACACTAATTGAACACTGTAAAACTTGTCAATAATTACAAACACAGCTATCCTTTAAGAAATTTACCCATAATAAAGGAATGCGTTTGTTATTTTCTGTAACTATGTAAATTATAACATGCAAATACCATGAAAACAACGAATAACGACAATTAATACTATCGTTTAATGTGCAAAACGTACTAATTTTATCGTATATGGAAGATTATAAAGACAATACAACTAACTGATAAGGATAGATATATCTCTGGTATATCTGATGTATTAACAATTATTAAGTCTAATGTTCTTTTTCTGCCATTAACTTTTCTTAGAGTAAGGAGTTTTCATTCACGGTGCATCACGAACCAAGGCACGGTCCATGAAAAAGCAGACCATTCTCTTCGAGGAATGAACTGCTTTTAAGCCTGGATTTACATTTGCTACCCTGAGGAATAACTCTGTTACACTTATATTTTCTACTATTGAATATCGAATATTCAAAAGATCGCAGTTAACTGCTATTTATTAAAGAATTAATGCCTTTTTATTACATTGGCGGTACTATCCATTTCGCATAACCAGATGTTGGTCGCCAATCTTCCCCATGATAACTATGCAAGAAGAAACTGCAACTAAAATGAGGGCAATTTGGAATTGATTGCCCCCTTTTTTTATAACTTTAAAAAATATAATCTTCAATCCATCAGGAGTTCTTTTCAAGCAAAACTCTGGTAGGCAGGGATATCGAACAGAACTGAATAAAATTTGTCGGTTGTTTAAACTTTAAACCGTCAGTAACATCTTACTTTATGTCTTTTTTAATTCTTTTGTTATGATTAAATATCCAATAAGCAATCGCACCAACTGGTACCGATAAAAACACCTGTATACCAGTTGTATATTTCATGATTTTAGGCATAAATAGCGTATACACAAAAAATCCCACTTTAACATTTTCTGTCACTGTGAAGCATACGCCTCCATATACAATCATAATCAAAAGAAGCCATAATCCCCAACGTTTCTGCTTCTTTTTTATACAAATACCTGATGTATATAAAGTAAAAATCACTTCTAGTATGGCACAAAAAGCCATAACCCATTGTGCAAAATCAAATTTTCTCAAAGTACTAAATTTTCCTGTTGGCTCCTCCTGGCGTTTTAATTTAAAATAGTTTAGCCCAGATTTTCCATTATAATTATTATCAATTGATAACTCAACCTGAAAAGTATCCTCGGGACACTTAATTTCATAGGTATATAGAATTCCTGCAGGTCGTTTTCCCTCAGCAGGTCTATATTTTTCACCACTCTTAGTATAAGTATATGCTTTTTTTATACCCCAAATTTTCAAATGTCCACTAAATAAGTCCGCAAAAGATTTTCTTGCTTTTTCTGAATTATCACCATGAATCCATAAACGGTAAGCTGCTTCCTCATCCTGATTATTGAATGCCTCTAGATATTGCTCTAAATAGGATTCTGGAGTCATATTTGCAGAAGATTTTTCTGTATTTAACTCTGATGCAATAACTTCACTAGAGCTGAAACCGCTTAGAATAATTGCATATAAACATGTAACTAAAACTAAAAATAATCTTCTTATAAATTTAATTTTATTCATTTTTTATTAATCTCCATATATCATTTATTACAATTTTTTTATCTTTGACTTTCGCATTCTACAAACTGGCTTTTCACCCACTTATATGCCAATAAACCAATCTCACTAATATCAATGGTAACATTACCACCTCCTCCAACACCTGCGTATGCCTCAACACCAAACGTCAACTTTAAATGACCATCAAATATCCCGTCGTTCAAACCCACTATTGGAGTAAACTCATATGTACCATAATTATACTCACCAGCCAACGATAATTCCAAACTATCCGGTATACCTACACCACCTCCCCCTTGACCTTTAAAAGAAACGTCCATATGTTCGTCCATCTCAAGATAATTTTTTAATACAAAGCTGATATTTACTAACCCGACTGAAGCCTTTCCTCCAATTCCGACTCCTCCTTCTACGTTTGCATCCAAAATTTTATCAATTTCATCTATAATTGACTGCCAGCCTTCTTTCCAAGCCTTGTCTGCAGATTGATATAATTTACTAAAATAATCTCCCCATATTTCATTATAATTAACAGTACTTGGCCTATTTCCATCCAAATCTACCCACTTCAATGAATTTCCCCAACAATACAAGTATTCATTTAATGTATTCGGCATATAAATAGTTCCTTTTATCTTATCTACTGAGGTGTACCTTCCAATCTTCGGCATGTACTCCCTCGCCTGTGCAAAATAAGTATTTGCCACAAGATCCTTTTGATATCCTGTATATCCAAACGGCTGTACATCTACTTGATTCCCAAGTAAATCTTCCCCAAACTCATCATATCCATATATATTTTTACAGTTCTTTTGGATGCCAAGTAAACGGACCGGGCTTCCCAGTTCATCATGAAAATATATATAAGAAGCTTTTTCTTCTAGCATAGATACCACATTAGAATCCCATACATAGTCCTGCGTATTTGATCCCTGTTCTGTAGTTTCTGATTTGGAAAGGAGGTTATGATACGGCTTTGTTAAATCAAGCAGATAATCTAATTGAGCATGAGGTGTTTCATATTCATATTTTGCTTCTTTCCCTCGCTCCCACCAATCAGATGTTCTTTCTATTATATATTCTTGCTTCCCAAACCTATAACCAAGCCCGCAATAGTTATAAATCGCTAATTCTCCTTTTTCATTTATTGCTCTGCTTAAATGATTTGTAGCATCATATAGATATCCAGTATCCAGTTTTCCTCCTTTCATAATTCCAGTCAGATTACCGCGCCTATCATACTGATATCTTTCTTCCTCCGATCCCCTTGCCTCTAACAACTGATTTGCTGCATTATACTTATAGAAGTTAATTACAATACCTTCCTGCTTCTTTATCCGGTTTCCAAAAGCATCATAGTTATAGTTACGCAGTCTTTCAGTGCCCTTATACACTTCTATCAGACGATCTAACTTATCATACCGATAGCTATAAACACCATTTTCCTTCTTCAAGTTTTTGCACATTTCTTCTGTTAAATATCTAGAAAGGAGTGGAATTTCTCTCTGTTTTATAATCTCTGTTTTATTTCCTGCCAAATCATACTCATAATCATACCTTTCTAAAATATTTCCATCTGCTTTATGAGTCAGACAGCTTAATAGTCCCATAGAATTGTACTGATAATTGGTAATGATTCCGTTAAGGAAACCCTTCTCCATCAGACGTCCTTCCTTATCGTAATGATAGGTAATTTCTTGTCCCTCATAAATCAAACGGCTCAAACGGGATAATTCATCATATTCGTAAGACACCTTTCTGCTATCCGGGTAGACAATACCTGTCCGTTCACCAAACTTACTCCATTCATAACCAATTTCCCGTCCCTTATAATCAGTAATCTTTCTTGTTCGACCTGCCTCGTCAAGTTCCACCTTGGTTGTTCCCAGCCAGTCTTTCACTTCTATAAGCTGTTTTAACGCATTATACTGAAAACCTACACTTCGGTTGTCTGCATAGATGATTTCACTAAGTTCACCTGTCTTTGTATAATTATAGCGGGTTTCATAGCCCTCCTTATCCAATTTCATAATCATTTGCCCAGTCTGGTTATAAGTATAATGCTCCATTAACCCCAGCGGATCGATTATAGTTTCAATCATTCCCAGTCCATTGCGTTCATATCTTGTCAAATGAACTTTATTTGAATCATATTCCTTATTATCTATATGTAAATCACCACATTTCAGTAAAGTATCGCTTCCCTCATGCTGACAAATGGTGATGAGATTATCCATAGCATCATAACCATACTCTGTCTTATTTCCCATAGCATCTATTACAGCGCTCAGATTCCCTCCCATGGAATTCTCATACTTAGTGACATTTCCTAAAGTATCTGTCACAGAAGTTACATTTCCAACTGCATCATAAGTATAACATATTTTCTGACCCAAACTGCTTTTTACGTTTACAATCTTATTTAGACAGTCATAAGTATACTCTAAATAATCTCCCTTCTGATTTTCCCGACGCGTTAAATTTCCGTTCTTATCATAGGAGTACTGCTCATAGCTTCCATCTGGATAAATAATCTTTTCTAAAACACCTCCAGTACCATATTCATAGACTATTTTCCTCTGCTTGGAATCAATTACGCAGGAAATCTTTCCCAAATTATTATATTCATATCGGACAATATTTCCCAGAATATCTGTTTCACTGATTTTTTGACCTGCTATATCATAGGTGTATGTTATAGACTGACCCATGGCATTTGTAATACTTATTAAATTTCCTTCCATATCATAGTCATATACTGTCCTTGCTCCACCAGCATCAACAACCTCTGTCACACGGTTTCTTTCATCATATTCCATGGTTGTTTGATTTCCATTACCATCTGTCATTGTTGTTTGATTTCCATTGGCATCATATTCATAATAAATTGATCCCCCGGTCGGAAGAGTTAATTTTTCCAGTCTATTTAAACTATTATATTTATATAAGTACGCTGCCCCGGTGGGAGTAATTCGTTTGGAAACATTCTGCATCTGGTCATACTCTAATTTTTCCTTTCCTCCATCTGGAGTAACGACAGAACTTACCTGATTCATATTATTATACTCCAGACAAGTAACAGCCCCATTAAAATCTATAACCTTTGTTACCTTACCGCTTTTTGTATATTCATAGCTTCGCCGTTTCCCTTGCGCGTTGATGATACCTGTTATCCTGTCACCAGTATCATATTCATAATTTGTCCTGTTCCCATTCCCATCAACGATTTTTACTACCCTGTTTAATGCATCATAATCATAGCTGATTGTGTTCTTAGACCCATCTATGATTTTAGAAATATTACTATGCTCATCATATTCTATACAGATATGGCTTTTATCTGTTTGAACAATCTCCTTTACTCTTCCCTGCGTATCATAAATAAATTCCTGTCCTCTTCCCAATGCATCCTCTTTATAGAGTAGATTACCTTTGCTATCATATGTGTGTTTTATTTTCTTAACGCCATTTACAGATAATATCAGTAAGCGGTTATTCGCATCATATGTCATGTTATATTTACAACCGTCTGGATACATAATCTGAGACAAATTTCCTTTATCATCATAAGCTAATTTTATCATGTTCCCGTTCTTATCAACACGCCTAATCAACTGATTTCTGTCATTATATTCAAATGTTTCCTCTCCATCTTTATAGATGGTACGGATATTACGCAGTTTCTTATCACTCTCATATATAATCAGGTTCCCATTTTGCTCTTTCATGTATGTCCGGTTATTCTTATCATCATAACGCAGTTTCACCACGCCCCCATCCGGGAGTGTCTGCTTCACCACACGGTCAGCCCCGTCATATTCATTTTTTACACCCGCGAAATTTCGAGGTGTCACAACTTCATTGAGCCTTCCATTCTCGTTATAATCATATGTATAGGTACAGCCGCTTGAATTGATAAACCAACGAAGTTTACCATACTGATATCTTAAACTCACCTTCCGCCCGGTATGGTCCTCCACATAAATCAGATTCTTTTCTTTGTTATATGTATATTTTAACTGACCGCCTGTTCCGTTCCCCACACTCTCCAGAAAGCCAGCCTCATTATACGTAAATATCCGGAGATTGCCGTTTATGTCTCTTTGGGTACACAGCCTGCCATCACAGTCGAACTCATAAACAGTCCCATCCTCCTGCTCATAAAAATACCCGTTTTCTGATTTCTTAAGACTTCCTCCATCACCCAATGCCGGGGCGTACTCTCCCCTCAGTTTCCGGCGGTATGGGACCTCCCTTCCATCCTCCAGAACAATACCTAATAAATCTTCTCCTGCAATTTTTATCAAATGCACTCCGAAATTATGGCTCCAGCCCTCTGCCAGATTTCCCTGATTTCCGCATTCCATTGCATTATAAAACAGTTTAAAACTTAAGGGCATAATCCCTTTAATAATAAGATCTTCTTTTTCATAAATATAATTACCCGTATTCATATTAATTGGATCCTTGCCAAAAACATGGCAAAGTATATTTTTCCCTGAGGCCCAGCGAACTACGTTCTGATAACGCTTCAGTAAGGCATCCCAATTAATTTTCCCATCATACCCCTGACCAGATGTAACCGGAATAATGATTCCTCCCTTTTTACAGAGCAGGACAGAGCTCATGCTGATAGCCTCTTCTCCTCCTACGGTTTCCGCCTTTCCGGTACCTACTGCCGTGTTTTCCCATTTATCCACCAGATCCATGAAGCCTTCGCACTTGTGGTCCTTCTCATTCTTTCGGCACTCCCCAAAGTATGGGATATTCTCACAAGCCTTGCAATCCTTACAGTTCACCTTTTTCTTTCCACCACTGGTATATCCATGACCGGTTGGTAGTTTAAGCTGGGTAATATTGCTTCCGTTCACACAGAAAAGCTTTGCTCCCTCCACCAAATACTCCTTACTATCTGCTGCTTTCTGGGCCTGATTAAGCTGCATTCCGGTTCCCAGACCTAAATTCAATTTACCTGCCTCACTCATTGCTTTTTATCCTCTCTTTCCCCTATTTCATTATTTCAAGATGCTTCCGTCAGATAAACTTACCTCCTTAAGCTTCATACCGATACCCCCCCGTTCCAGCAGACTTTCCGCTAAATCCATACGAATTACTACTGCACTTTCTGTTCCTGTCCTGACACGAAATAGAGGAGCTCCACTAAATTTTTTTCTATCAAGGATTATCTCCCTCTGTCCGGGACCGAAATGTTTTGCCAGACACTCCTCTTCTTCTAACACAGGACAGTAGTAGGAAGCACATTCTCCTTTTTCCGTGTCAAATAGTACAAAAAACAAAAATGGAATATTTAAATCATATAAAGCCGTCACCTCCATAGCTTCCCTGGAAAGTAAAAGAAATGGCTTATCAATGACATCCGGAAATATCCCGTCCATTCCAAGTTTCGCGTTAAATTGAATGAAAGGCGGCATCTTCTGGTACTCGTCCCGTGTCAGCTTCCTTACATCAATGGTCTGGCTCCAGTTTATGATCTGCGGAAAAGGATTTTTATCTCCGTTGGTCAATATAAAATATTTCATTTTTCCTTCATACGCCAAAGGATCTCCCCCTCTCCCTGATATCTTCCGAAAAAGGCAGTAAAATTTTCAGCCTTTACTGCCTTTTGAAAAGCTTCCGTTTCCATGATCTCTCCTGCCAGGTCAAAGCACAGCTGACGGATAACCGCATAATAATATTCCACACATACCCTGCGGACAGCCTCTTCCTCATACCTCCAGATCCTGGGGTACTGTCTCCGTAACACTGTCATCACTGATTCCATGTCTTCCTCGAAGCATTCAAAAAAGCAGGAAGGACGCCAGTACAGTTCTGCCGGAACCGGATCAAAAAAGAATTCTTCGTCATACAGGGACAACCGGAATTCATGGCTTCCGGTCTGAAGGCTGGTGTGAAGATAGCAGATACCCATCCATGATACTTCCTTCTTCTCATCTACTGCCTGGCTGAATAATTGTGCAAAGGAATCTACCGCTTCTTTTCTGTACTCCTTTTTCTGGTATTCCCTCTCAAGTCTCCGGCACTGGGAAGCAAATAACTCTTCCTCAGCATTTTGGGCGGCTCTCTCCAATTCTTTTAACCGGTCCATCATGATCCTCCTGCCTATTGTACTTTCAGTTCTCCTCCGGTAAATGAGATTCCCTGATCAATGTCAATGCTGGTTGTCTTCTGTTTTAAATTGACAGATGAAGTCCCGGCTGCTATGAGTGAACCGGTCTCACTGGAAATCGTTAAGTCATCCTTTGCCCTTATTACAATGTCATGCTGGCTGACAATCTGCACCCCTTTTGCATCGTTGAGTTCTATTTTGGTTCCCTGGTTATTGGTAATTACAATGGAATCCGGAGTAAAACGGATTTCCTTCTGGTATTTATTCTTGATAATCTTGTGTTCCGGATTTTTCCGGTCCGGACTTTCCGTATCCAGATGGATAGAGCCGACCACATAAGCCTCTTCTTCCCTTTGCTCCGGTATATGCAGTCTTACCGCATCCCCCACCTCCGGCATACAGTACCAGCCGGTCCCATCAGGAGTAGAATAAACTGTAGAGTATGGATACCACAGATTGATATTCTGCTCCTGGTTTTCATCCTTTAAGACCTTTATCATCACTTTATCCTCTTTCACCTGCAGGACCTCTGCCTGGAAGGAACAGCCAGTCCTGTCTTCCTGAAATGTTTCCGGAAAGTCCATGCCGGACCTGGATTTTAAGTGGCATGTATGAAGCATTTCTCCTCTCTCATACATGCTGTCCATTTTCCATACAAAGAGCTGCAGTCCATTTACTGTCAGCTGGTCCCCGATCTGATACTCCTCACGGCTCTGCAGAATGTATTCCAGACTGGCCCCTTCCGGCATTTTCGAAAGCCCCTGATTCCGTTTTCTGCGATAGTTTCCCAGATCTTTTTTCACTGCATATTTCATGTGATCTGCAAGTTCATAACGTTCCCCCTTTGGCAGATCATAAAAGTATTTAACTCCCCATGTCCTGGTGCTTGGTACAAGAAAGCTATGAAATCTTGCTGCCATCCGTTTTAAAAATTCCCAATCAGTCTCTCTGTGCTGCAGCACCAGTTTACCTGTTGCATCTGTAAGAGGCCGTGTTTTGATGAGTCCTGAGTTCTCATAAGTACCGGTGATCTGTTTAAAGATCTTCTCATATGTAACTGTACTGTCCTGGAAGGTCCTGAAATGCGGTTTTAAATCCATAAAATACGTCCCCGTAGTTATCTCCAGGGTCATCTTTTTCTGGTCCTTCATGCTTTCAATGGAGAAACCAGTAACAATGCCCCAGAAAAGGGTCTGTGCTTCGCCGTCTTTTCCTATTGCTTCTATTTTCTCCCATACATCTCCGGTCAGCTGACTTATATAAATATCTTCATCCTTATCTGCAATGTATCCGCTTATTACAGCAATACCATGTTCATTAATTTCTTTGCTTACCTTAAGTTCTCTGATCTCTATAAACTGTAACGGTTCTGTTTTAAGATTGTATTCTTTCACACTCTTCCTCCTCGTCTGTCTGTATGGTGCCAAGCATGGTAAGGATTTTCGGCTTCCATCTGTCGTAATCCTTAAATATGCAGTAAAAGGTTCCTATGATTAATTTTCCCGCCGAAAGGAACAGAAACATCATGTTATAGACCCGTTCATCGGCGGCAAAGCTTTTGTAGTCAAACCACAGGACAGGGACAGTTCCAGATACATTTCCCTGGTCATAGAAAACGTTTTTACCGTCTGCCTGTTTCAGTATCTGGCGGATTCGTTCCCTCTCAGCTTGCAGATCTATAACGGTTTCCTCACATTCCAATATAGCATTCTGGAACGTGAGCCCTGCGGATTCATGCGGATTGACAAGAATCATTTCCGGACGATTCTTGGAGAAGAAAACCGACGCTGCTTTTTTCCTTTCTGTCTCTTCAAAACCACCAGGAATCTTGATTGTAAAACCAGGACCATGAAACTCTGACCAGCCAGACGGTTCTCCTTCCCACTTCTTCGTATCCGGTTCTATCTTTTGCAGTTCCTTCTGTATTTGAAGGAATACTTTATCTATATCATCATCCTGAACCTCTTCCATCTGGTTTTCCTCCCGACATCACCTGATATACTAAGTTGTTTCACGCAGTGTATTAAAGAAGTGTTTCAACAGCACTTCCCATTTCATGCGGTCCTGCTCCGGGTAAGTTGCTGTAGCAAGAAACATTTGGCTACGGACTGACAGGACCGCCTTTACATGTTGCTGCATTTCTCCGGCGTCATCCAATTCCATAGTGAACCAGCTTGCCGGATACTGTCCAGCTGCATGCAGATGAACTGGTGACAGCTCACTTCTTGGATATCTGCTGCTTATGTATTCCCTGACCGCCTCAGCTGCTTTTCTTGTTTCTTCCTGTCCCAGGTTTTTATCAATCAACTGGAATGTCATCTGATTTTTTCCATCCTCATCTGAAAAGATCATTTCCGGGCGATCTTCATATGGGTAAAGCATGTCTTTCATGCTCTCAGGCATTTGCTTAAGCTCTGCCGGGATCTCTGCTGATAACATTGCATCATCCAATGTAATCCGTTCCATAATGACCTGTTCCTGAAGGCACCCTTCTGTGTCTGGATCATACAATTTGTTCATCATTCCTACACCTTACTCATTCTTATCCTGAAAGCTGATGGCAAAATCCTCAATGATCTGCTTTCTTTTGTTCAAGCGTTCCTGCGCCTTAACCTGTTCCGACTGGAATACCTTCTTTTCAAGTACGGCCGCTGCATCCAGACTGCTGCTGATTGCATTCAGTCGATTGACCTTTTCAATTGCAGGACTTTTCCCCACGCCGCCGATTTTTATGGTCTTACCCATCTTTTTACCTCCCTTAGGAACTATTCCTATCTGATCTTCACCATATCTACCTTTGTTCCTGTTATCTGCCGTTCCAACCCGGTAGAGCCAGCTGAGCTCGGAGTGGAAGCCATTACAGCATTCTCCGCCCCACCGATATCATATCCTTTGGTATCTGAAGATTCAAAAACAGGAAATCCGGCATCTTTGCTTCCTTCCATTTTTACTTTTCCAAATTTACCAATGGAATCAAATCCATTGCACATATTAATAACTGTTGGAGACATGCTATTTCTTCTTACAATCGAAATTTCCTGAGGCGCCTGAAAAGATACCCGGCTGCCTTTCAGCCATACTCCTTTTTTAGCCAGAACTGTCACTTCCCGGCTGCTCTCAATGTCCGCTCCCGTCCTGTCATGAATTTCTACCTTTAACGGAACCTTTTGCTTTAAATCCACAAATCCCAAACTATCCGGCAATAGAAACAACCGTTTATCCTTTGCTGTTGTAAAATACCGCTTGGAAGGATCTCCCATTTCTCCATTTCCCGCTCCGTTTTTCCGGATACTCCTGCTGGCCCTGGCAGTGCCTTCTCCGTCATCAAACGTTAACGTAATGCGCTCTCCAGATTCCGGCATACAATACATCAGATTACCAGTTTCCGGCATCCACGGATACCAGTACCCTTCCCCGAAAGACTGCTCTCCGTCAATGTCCAGCTTAACCCGCACAGATTCCTGTTTCGTTTCCAGCACCGTTCCTGCCAGAGAAACCCCAGATATTTTGGGATTGTCATATCCAGCCGTCCCAAATACTTGGGGGGGACCTACCGTATAATGGTAAACCAGCAGACCGTTTTCCAGCCTGCACTTTTTTGATAGAACCACTATCTCCCGGCCATCGGAGATAGATATATGGTCTCCGGGCTTCCAGCCTTCATAGCTGCTTATTTCATAACAGATAAACTGATGTTTTGCAAAATGATACTGATCCCGGTCAAATGTATAGTAAGACTTATCAAACCATGTTCTCTCAGGCCGGATTCCTTTCTCTTCTGCCGAATCCACAAGGGGCAGACCAAAATACAGCTCCGGCTTTAGGGAAACTCCTCCTGGAAGCAGGGAAGTACTTAATTGCCCTGCAATCCGTTTTAAAAACTCCCAGTCCGTCTCTCTGTATTGATAGATTGGTTTTCCAATCTTCCGGTCTTCGATATGAAAGATTACATAAGCATTTTCTGTGTCCGATAATACACTTCTCACCAGTTCCTTATAAGTCATATCAATCTTTTGAAATGATCTGCTTTTCTCTTCTAAGTCCAGCAATTCTGTAGGCGATATTGCATCAATCCTCGCTTTATACCCACTTCCTTCCTGCCATACCTCAACATTTCTTATGAAACCGCAAAAGATAGGCGGATTGGCTTTATTACCCCTTTCATCTGTAGCTGAGACCGTTATACTGCTTCCCTCCAGTTTCTGAAAAACCGGAGACTCTCCTGTTTCATCCGGTACAGATCCTGCGATCCTGACAGCGGTATGGCAGTTTTTCTCTATTTTCATTTCAAATTCCTGAATTTCACTGATGTTCAGATCGCTGCTGATTATTAGATTCCCTGATGTTACTGCATTCATAAAATAGCACCTCTCGCATCTGTTTGGACTTTTTTATTAATCAATATGTAATACTATTCTAATGTTACATTATATACCATAAATCGTCAAATTTGTGCTTCATGTAACATTTAACCGGCTACATGTAATTTTTGGTATTATAATATCAACTTTACTGCAGTTTTGGGTCAATTGCATTCCGAGCTTCCCGTTTTGTAAACGAGTTTCACATTTTGAAATTGAACTGTTGGCTCCAACCTCGTGGCATCCCATTTTATCTGCCAGGTCTTTTCCATAATAAAAACAGAATGCTTCGTACGGACTTTTTCCATTCAGTTTTTTTCTTCTATAGGAATTGATATGATCCATCATCAAATCCATATCCTCCTGCATCAGTTCATCAAAGCTTTTTCCCTTTGGTAATACCCTTCTTATGAATTCATGGCCTACCTCTATTTCCGCTTTCTGATAGGGTGCACTTGGATTGCAGTAATAGATTCTGGTTCTACGAAATCCTGTTCCATCTGCACCATACTCGATACTCTTCGGATTAGAAAACTCACTTCCGTTATCTGTTAAAATGATTGGAAACAACTTTCGGAAATCTTGTTCCCCCAGCTTATGATATAGTTCTTCATAAACATCAATTACTGACTTAGAGGTATTGGCATTCTTAAAAATGCTAGCATCAAGGACGTTTCTACAAAAAATATCGTTAACAGAACTTTTCCACCTTTGCTTCCTATCACAGAATCCATCTGGGTCACTGCTGTATCAGGATGCTTCTCTAGATACACCTCGTAATCATGATAGTTTCTTCCCACACGACAGCCTCTGTCTACCTTCAGTTCTGATTTTTTATAACGCGGACGATACTTTACTTTCCGCGGCAGATCAATATTCCTCACATCAAACAGACTTCCATCTATGTAATTGTATAAAGTCTTCTCGCTGCACATTAGTTCGTCCTTATTATTTAAATAAATCTGATGTATGGATTGTCCTTGCTTAATCAGCGGAACCAGGATATCATTGAGTCTGGCAATTTCTCCTTCTGTAGAAAGAATCCCACTTCTTGATTGTGCAATCTTTTCAGACGCCTGGCGATGGGCTTACAATGCATCGTAGATTATCTTCGTCAGTGTACACTTTTTCACTTCACTGCAGCCATTACATACATAGGGTGCTTTAAATCTGCTGGTACAAACTTCTTCTTCAAACTGTTCACAAAACCTGTTACAAAGACTCTCACACTGTTTGCATACGGTTACCATTGGATGCTTACATTCATTTGGTCCACATACTTTTTTTCTCTTGCAGCCTTTTCGATACTTACATACATTATGGGGATAGGCAGAATATCCTGTACATTGCTCAACTGCATAGTTACGAACTTCTTTTGTAATAGTAGTTCTGTCCCTCCCCAACTTTCTGCCTATCTCTGTAAAAGTCAGATCCTCCTTCAGTCCACTTTCAATCTCCAAACGGTCCTCATAAGATAAAAACTTTGCCATAGTGTCCCCTTTCTCCACCGGCTAAGTTTAATATATCATGAAAGGCAGGGACTGCGCCCTGCCTTTTTGTAACACGAATTACTCTATGCTATTTTAAAATATTTGTACCTATCTTTCCCGTTCAAAAGGGAAAATCATTTTACAATTGAGGAATAAATTACCATTTTCAAATAAACTCAAAAATGCCCCCATGTCATCTACAATTAGGGCAAAAAAAAGGTACATTTTCAAACTAAAAATGTACCTTTTTTACCCTTGATTTATCAAGTGTCCCGTCCCTATAAGTTATAATTTAAGCCACAAGCAATCACGCCTGCGGCTTACCGTTTAAGTGGAGATAGTGGGATTCGAACCCGTGAAAATGAATTAACAAAACATTAGTATATGCCGGGATTCCTTGTAAAATCGAGTTTCTCGGCATTAGTATTTATTTTGACAGACAAATATTTACCATAAAAAATAAGTATTTATAAGGTTATGCAACACGAAATACAACACGAAATAAATATAAATTTATAAATCAAATTTCAATTGTTCATAGTCTTTATCATCAATCCGCTCTCTATATACAATACTCAAAAAATCTCTTTGTGATCTTAATGCCTTATCAAGCATATTAGTTTTTGAAAGCCCTACAAATATAGCAGCAGATCTAGCTTGACAATTAATAGATCTTTGAGGATTAAATTCGATATCTGTAAATGCTTCATATTCAACAATTTCTTTTGCTAACTCCGTGTTTAATTTTAAAGCATTAATATATAACCAATTATAAAAATAATCTTTTGGCTCTAAAGGATATTGATTATTGAAATATTTAAAAGCTATTAATCTACCACTATTTTTCAACCGCTCATCTCTCTTAGCTGTTTTGGACGTTTTATCAAGGAGATCAATATATGGACCACCTCGTTCAAATACCTTGCTACTTTGGAATGCATTTTCAACTGAAAAAGAACGATTTTTAGTAGTTATCATCAAATTAAAAGCGCTTAACAAAACTCCTAATTCAATATTGCTCTTACTTGAAATTTCAAGTACTTTATATTGAGGATATTTCTCTGAAAATCTTTCATGCAAACTACGAAAAGATCGCTGTTTTTGTGCTACTGAAAAACCAGGAAAATAATCAAAATCAACTTCACACTCATTAACATACGGTGACAATAGTTCTGAAATATAAACTGGTCTAATTGCCATATTTACCTCCAACCTTGAAAATCATGTCGTGCATAAAAATATCCTTCATTAAACCAACATTTTATACTACTGTTAATAAAAATTTTTTTATATAATTGATATTTATACGATGATTTGAAAAAAGCAAATTCAATACAACTAGTAGGTATATCTTCTAAAACAAGTATTTCAGCTTGCGGATCCGTTGGCTCATAATTCATAAGTCCTAACTCTGACCTATTATGCCCATTTATATTATCCTGAAACATATTTATAAATGAGGAATAAGTTTTCCTGTTTTCAATAGGGATAAAACGACAATTATTACTGGCAGCGTTTGTATAATTAAATGCACAATCATATTGTATCACTGTTAAAGCATTTAAAAACAAAACGCAGTAATCTCGTTCTGGATATTTTTTAGTTATTGGATAAAACATTTTATAATTTGGAAAGGAAATAGATAATGATAAAGATTTTGTTACATTATCTATTCTTACTTCATCATTATAAGAGTATTTCAATTTTGACGAATCTAACGTGGATCTTGTTAATAAACCCATATTTAATATATTAGGTAAATTATTAACATCAGTAAAGTGCACAAAATACTCAATTCCTCTTAAATTTATTTCATCAATTATTTTTTCTTTATCACTCATATTTAATGGATAATTATAGAAATTATCCTTTCCCCTTTGTAAATTAGAGTTATTTGCTTATTTATATATTATATTATACACGAAAATCACAAAGTTAAGATGCTATAAAACCGAGACAACAAGAACTTTAATCATTAGTTATGTATCCAAAACAACAATTGGATTTTAATGAACCTGAAAGCGGTCTACCATTACTAACAAATTTAAAATCATCCGCTTTCTTAGCATTGTATCTCCTTAATCTGATTAATTTAATCCATATTGTACAGATATCATTTATCCACAGTTTTGGAGTCTCTATTTCACTCGGTGTTTTAATTCCACCTTTTGCAGAAGCCATATCTATAACTTCTGCTCTAAATTCAATTTCATTTATACCACCACCCGATTTTCCTATTACAAAGTATATGTATATCCGTTCTTTATTACCTATAGCTTTTTTAAATTTTTCCAGTTGTTTTTTTGACATTCCAGAAGCTAAAACATTTGTGGAAAACCAAGTAGAACCTTGATCTTCAACGCATCTCATATACTCTTCCAATGTTTGAAATCCGTCAAAATTCCCTTTGCTATCCCAGCCTAATTTCATAAAAATAGAAATAGGGTGTATTAAAACCGATGAGACTGTAGTATAGTTAGAGTTCTTTCTCATTATTGTTGAATTTTTATCTTTTGCAGCTACAATTGCCTGTTGTTGCGGCGTTTTCCCTCTCATATCCCATCTAATTGTCATAGTTGTTTCTCCGATCTTTTAACAAAATTGTGGATGTAGTTTGTTCTTCGCAATAACATTTTTTAATTTTATCTTTATAATAAGATTACTTCAAAAGTCTGCAAATATCAAGCCATTTACAAAAAATCGAAAGCAAATAAACCCCATGTTAATCATAGTCAACTAAACAATCTTACTGCTTTCTTTGTTTCAGATCATGCCCGGCTCTGGGTTCAAAGTAATACCGCTCCCCGTCAATTTATTGCCAATCCCTTATACTATAACGCCCCATCACTCAACATCGAAACCAATATCTCGCCCGTGATCATCTTGCCTTCAGTATCCACGGCATAGATCTTTCCGGAATTCTCAACCAGCTGAGACTTACACATAACCCCGTCCGGTCCCAAATAGTACCATGCGCTGTTATACTGATACCAGGTATTAGTGACCATGATCCCGGCAGCATTAAACCAGTACCATTTTCCATCTATATCCAGATACCAGCTATTGCATACCGGTTCTTCTGTTTTGTCAAATCGTACTCATTGACAACGTGAGGCGGTGTACGAAATATCGGATACTCGACTTTTCTGTAAACATTTTCCATGTTTCTGTTGCGTAGTGGAGTGGCAGTAGTTATAATAAAATCAGTGTATTTATGGCATCTTTACACAAGGAGGCATGAGATGAATAAAATAAAATTACTGATTACAACTGTTATATTAACTGCAGCTATGAGTATAACAGCCTTTGCGGGGCAGTGGAAACAGGATAGCGTCGGCTGGTGGTACCAGAATGATGACGGAAGCTTCGCAAAAAATGTGATGAAACAGATAGGTGGACCTTGGTATTATTTTGATGAGTCAGGATATATGAAAATCGGAGATTACCAATTTTCTGACGGATGGTATAATTTCCTTGAAGATGGGACATGTTCCAATCCTACAAGTCAAACAAGCGGACTCTTGGTTGGAGCTCCCGGCGTTGGTTGGGTTGAGTGTACAGACAAAACGGCATCATTACTGCAGGAGATCGCTGATGGTAGAGTTGTTTATTTCAACGATATATATTGGGCTTCCCCCGATTATGTAAAAGAACTCAAAAATCTTGCAGATAGGGATGTTGTTACGAGACAGCCCAATAATATACTTAAGCCGGGTGTAATATATTAATTGATATAGTTATTTAGGCAGACCCGTTAAAAGGATCTGCCTATTGTTTGTATGTAATAAATATTCACTTTTGATTTTCCATTTTATCTCTCTTGACCATTCGAACAAATGTTCTTATAATTGTCTCAAGGAGGTGATTGCAAATGAAAGCGAAATGTGAACTTGAACCAGTTTTAAATAAATGTCCCTACTTTGATCCAGTGGAGCAGGAATGTAATTCAGATAATAGCTGTTGCGGATTTTACAGAATGCCTAGCGCTGAAAGTATCCCTCAGTATTTTAGACAACCACGGTGGTACGAGCAGTACTATAAAAAACGATAATGTAAGGCGGGTCCTGAATTCCGGATACTCGCCTGCATTTTGTTAATTGTTATATTCGTTCACCTCAAAACTTGAAATTTGATCGTAAGTAATATAATCTTTTCGAGCTGTGAATGAAGCTTTATTATAATCCTTTTCAATCATATAGGTTGGGCTGGAAGCTGCTTTACTATTATACCATGCAATGAAATCTTTAATTTTATCTGCGGACATTACATATTCTCTTTTTTCACCCGTCACCATCATGACTACAAGAAGCGCCTTATTACCTGTTGGCTGATTGGGATCAATATTATCTTGCGGAGTTGCCGATGCTTCATTCGAATTTTTGTTTTCTTTGCCATTAACAACTTCCGTTACTATATAATAATAACTAGTTCCATTTGTAACATCTGTGTCTGTATAGGTAATTCCGGTAACGTCAGATGCTATTGTTGTATATGGGCCACCTGCGGTAGTAGATCGTTTAATAATATAGCTTGCTGCATCCGTTAATGCATTCCAAGACAAGTCTACCCTGGAGTTTCCTGCTATAGCCCTTAAATTCAGTAAATCCGGAGTTGTTGGATCCCCAGGATCTGTAGCATTTGGTTTTATGGCCGTATAAAAAAATTGAAGGTTATCTATATCTCCAGTTAAATAATTGGTAGTGTATTTATAATAATCACGATTTATAGAATATAGAGTAAATCCCAAATTTAAATTGCCTTTACTATTATCCCGCTTGTCTGTTGAGTTAGCTGTTGTTTCTGCAACTGGAGTTGTCATATCATCAACATATAACTTTACCGCGTTGGTATTAGTCGTACCATCCCATGTAAATAATATATCGTGCCATTTTCCATCACATATGCTTTCAGGGCTTTGGATTTCATAATTTACAGTCGAATCATCTTTTTTTGATATCCATAAGTGACCTGGTATCGGGTTGTCTAAAGCCCCCTTCGCATTCATTGCATATTTTCCAATCCCCATATGAAAAACGAAATTGTACTTATACTGTGAATCAGTGTTTGAATAGGATGAAATAATTGGTTCTGATTTCTCTGTAACAGTAGAAGCATCTTTTCTAATTTGAAATCTAATAGATTGCGCTCCAACCGGTAAAACACTAGGATTAAAGTTCATATAAGTTTTCCCATCAAAATGTTTAGCTTTGCCAATTCCATTATAACCAGCTATACGAGCGCATGTACTATCATCCTCATGGCCATCTAATGCAATTTCTTTAAAAAATGGTGAATCTAAAACTTTATAAGGTAGATCATTATCAAAAGTGTACTCGTGATAAGGCCTCTTACTGATATCTATTTCATTGCCGAAAGCAGATATCTGCCCTGAAAATAACAGACTAACTGACACACAAATACACGTTACCAATCTTAGCAATGCTCTCTTACTCATACATTTACCTCCAAAATTTATCTTTTGTAATTATTCTTGTTATAAACATTCCAAATCATAAAATAAAGTGCAGAAAAGAAAGCCATCTGAGTGTAACAAATGACTTATGAATTTTAAATTATAATCGATTATAGTATTCTGGGATTTCAGCACTTGATTTATGTTTTAGAATACAATTATATTATCATCATAT
>SVDS01000220.1 GCA_015057715.1 Paenibacillaceae bacterium | reverse complement strand
AGGAGAGTGGCATAAAATATGAGAACAGATAAAAGAAAAGTTGCGCTTGTAGGGACTGGAATGGTTGGAATGAGCTATGCTTATTCCATGTTAAACCAGGGAATTTGTGATGAACTTGTTTTAATCGATATTAATCGAAAAAGAGCAGAGGGAGAAGCCATGGATTTAAACCATGGGCTTGCTTTCTCCGGATACCATATGAAGATTTATGCAGGAGAATACAGGGACTGCTCCGATGCGGATATTGTGGTGATCTGTGCAGGCGTGGCTCAGAAACAGGGAGAAACCAGACTTGATCTGTTAAAACGCAATGCTTCCGTCTTTGAGTCCATTGTGCAGCCTGTAACAGAGTCCGGATTTAACGGAATCTTTCTTGTTGCAACCAACCCCGTAGACATTATGGCAAGGATTACCTATTCTCTATCCGGCTTTAATCCCAAGCGGGTGTTAGGAAGCGGCACAGCTCTGGATACTGCAAGACTTCGGTATCTCCTTGGGGAATCACTTCGTGTGGATCCAAGAAATGTCCATGCATACGTAATGGGAGAGCACGGAGACAGTGAATTCGTACCGTGGAGTCAGGCCATGATTGCTACAAAACCCATATTGTCACTTTGCGGAAGCGGCGGCGAAGATGATATGGTATGCAGGGAGGAGTTAAAGCGGATCGAAGATGAGGTGCGCGGAGCGGCATATCGTATTATTGATGCAAAGCAGGCAACCTACTATGGAATCGGAATGGCTTTAACCAGAATTACAAAAGCAATACTTGGAGATGAGAACAGTGTCTTTACCGTATCAACCATGTTAAGAGGGGAATACGGTCAGAATGACGTTTATGCGGGAGTTCCCTGTATCATAAATAAGAACGGCATTCAGCGGGTTTTATCTCTCTCTCTTACAGAAGATGAGATGAAGCAGTTTGGCCATTCCTGTGATACGTTACGAGAAAGCTTCCAGGGTATTTTATAAAAATAAAGCGGGAAAGAATGGGGAAAATCCTGTTCTTTCCTGGCCTGTTCCAGTCTCAATAAAGGACTTTTTTGTGAAGTATTTGTAGAATTTTTGTAGTTTCATGTATATTATAAAAAACTTATAAAAAACGTTGACAAATAGATTTTCCCATGCTATGATATACGAGGTTCGAGCGACGAACCAAAGAAATGCTGATGTGGCACAGGTGGTAGCGCACCTCATTGGTAGTGAGGAGGTCACGGGTCCGAGTCCCGTCATCAGCTTGTAACAAACGGGAAGTCTTATTCAAGAGACTTCCCGTTTTTGTTATATCATAAAAAGAAGAGAAGGAGGCAGGTTGTTATGGGGAAGAAAAGCAGGAAACGAAAAAGTGCATGGTATATATTTTTTCGTCCCATAAAGGTCATACTCTTTGTATTTCTGTTGGCGATGGTAATAGGATGCCTGACTGGAGGCGTTGTATTTTTAAAATATCAGGATGAGATCATGGCATGCAAGGAAAAGGCTGACACCATTATAAGTCAGACTTCCAAAACTGATTTCTCACAGCCAATGGATACAAGAGTTTATGATTCTGAAGGAAACTTAATCGGAACCATTAATTCCGGTCATTACGAATATGTACCAATTAAGGACATCAGCGAAAATCTTCAGAATGCTTACATAGCCCAGGAGGACAGGAGATTCTATAAACATCATGGAATTGATTACAAGGGGCTTTTAAGAGCTGGTCTGGTTTTCATAAAAAACAAAGGTGTGGCGACCCAGGGAGGCAGTACCATCACTCAGCAGGTGATCAAGAACACCTATTTAACCCAGGAGAGGACCATTCAGAGAAAGATAACAGAATTCTTTGCTGCTCCCCGGATGGAGGACAAGTATTCCAAAAAGGATATTATGGAATTTTACTGCAACACCAATTATTATGCGAACCGCAGTTATGGTGTATCCGAGGCCAGTCGTTATTATTTTGATAAGGAAGCAAAGGATTTGACCATCTGGGAAGCAGCAACTCTTGCCGGAATCAGCAACAATCCTTCCAGATATGACCCGGTGGCACATCCTGATACCTCAAAATGGAAGCGGGATCAGGTAATTGACAATATGGCGCTTTGTAAGTTTATCACTAAGGAAGAGCAGGAGAATGCCAAAGCCCAGCCCCTTACAGTCGCCAAGGTTTATGAAGGCGGAACGACGGAGAATTATCAGACCAGTTACGCCATACATTCTGCCGTTCTGGAACTGATGAAGAATGATGACTTTGTATTCCAGTATGTCTTTCCAAGTAAAAGTTCCTATGATTCCTATAAGGAAGAATATCAGGAGCAGTATCAGGCAAAAAGCGATATGGTACGCAAGGGAGGATTTGAGATTCATACCAGCCTGGATTCCAAACTGCAGGCTGCGCTGCAAAACAACATCGATACCCATTTAAAAGGGTTTACGGAAGTTCAGGAGAACGGAAAATTCGCTTTACAGGGAGCGGCTGTCTGCGTAGACAACCGGACCGGATATGTGGTGGCGATTGTAGGCGGACGGGGAACCGATGATGAATATAACCGTGGATTCTTAAGCAGAAGGCAGCCAGGCTCTACCATTAAGCCGCTGATCGATTACGCTCCTGCGTTTGAAACCGGATATTATTATCCTTCCAGACTGGTCAATGACCATTTGTTTGACGGGGGACCGAAAAACAGCGGGGGCAAGTACTTTGGGGAAGTGTCTGTGAGAGAAGCATTAAACCGGAGTTTAAATACAGTAGCATGGCAGGTCCTTACGGATATTGGAGTAGATAAAGGAATCGGCTATCTGGGAAAGATGCATTTTGTCGGCTTAAGCAATATGGACAATGGCAACAGCAGTATGAGTATCGGAGGTTTTACTGAGGGAGCCAGAGTTGTGGATATGGCAAAAGGGTATTCGGTTCTTGCCAATCAGGGAAAATACAGCAATAAAACCTGCATTACAAGTATTAAAAGCCAGTATGACGGAGAGATCTATAAAGGCAGTCAGGCAGATGAAAGAATCTTTACGGAAGACACGGCATACATGGTTACCGATGTCCTGAAAGGAACTTTGGATAAGCCTTACGGAACTGGCTCTGGACTGGGAATTAATGTTCCGGCAGCAGGAAAAACGGGAACCACTAACAGCAGTAAGGATACCTGGTTCTGCGGCTATACCAGATATTACACCACTGCGATCTGGGTGGGGTATGATACTCCAAGAGCAATGCCCGGAGTTTACGGAAAGACTTATTCCGGTAAAATGTGGCATGATTTTATGGCTGAAATCAATAAGGACCTGCCTCCATTGGACTGGGATATGCCTTCAACCGTTTCCGCTTATAATGTGGATTCCAGAGGAGAGAAAACGGATCAGGAAACTGGCAATAAGGATTTATTCTCCTCCGTGGCAGAAGCGGCAGCAATGGCAGATACAAAGAAATGGAAAGATGAAGAAGCCCGTAAGCAGCAGGAAGCCCAGTCTCAGATGAATCAGGCAGCACAGGATGCAGCCAGACAGACCCAGGAACAGGCAGCCGCTTCGTTGCAGTCTCTTATTGCTGAATTTAACGGACTGGATCACCGTGACAGTTCTACGGATGATAAGATTACAACGGCTAAAACATATTTGGAGCAGTTAAACGGAACGGAAACTTATGACAGTTTAAAGCAGGCACTTGATGAAGCGGTCAACCGTGTTCTTGCTCTTCCTAAACAGGATGATTCGTCGAAACCACAGGAGATCGGACCTGGAATGACGAAACCAAGAGAGACCACAACTCCTGTTTTCCCAGGGGATAGTAACCCTCAGTCAGGCGGGGAAGTTGGCAACGGACCAGGCGATGATGACACCCAGGTAGAAGCTGTGGGACCTGGAATGGATTAAAAGAGGTTGATTTTTCAGACAATAACTGATATCCTGAATTAAGAAAATAAAGAAAGGAAGTGAACCAGAGTGGAAGGTCGAAGTCAGAAGATGGAAGCAGATTATTATCATAGGCGTAAGGCAGTGACAGCAGAGTCTGAGATTTCGAATCTGCTCTGTGTTCGCTGCCGTTAAAAGAGAGAAACTCTCTGCGTTTATGATAGCCATGGATTACAGACGTATTCTGTAACTATGGCTATTTTGCTTGTCGTAAAATAGAGGCAGGCAGATTTTCGCTGCTTCCATATTAGCCAAGACGATAAAACAGGTTCATGTGGAGGGAAAATAATGCAGGAGAATTTAAGGCTGGAAGAATTGTCAGAGCTGTTAAACAGCCGGCAGCTGAGAAAGTTAAAAGAAGTACTGACCGAATTTAATGAAATGGATGTAGCAGCATTTATGGAAGAGCAGGATGCCGAAAAGACGGTACTTGTTTTTCGAATGCTTCCCAAGGAAACAGCCAGTGAGGTATTCGCTTTCCTGGAAGTAGAAAAGCAGGAATACATTATTAACAGTATTACAGATCATGAACTGAAAACGATTATTGAGGATCTGTATGTAGATGATGTGGTGGATATGCTGGAGGAACTGCCTGCCACTGTTGTTAAGAGAGTTTTGCAAAGCGCGGCTCCTGACACCAGAAAACTGATTAATCAGTTCCTGAAATATCCGGAAAACAGTGCCGGAAGCATTATGACAGCGGAGTATGCAGGCCTGAAAAAAGATATGACTGTGGAACAGGCGTTTGATTACATCAGGAAACATGGTGTAGATAAGGAAACCATTTATACCTGTTACGTAATGAATTCCAAGCGAATGCTGGAGGGCGTGGTGACGGTAAAGGATCTATTGATGAATCCGTATGAACGGTTTATTGGAGATATCATGGATACAAATGTGATAAAAGCAGTTACTACAGAGGACCAGGAAGAAGTGGCCAGCCGGTTTCGCAAATATGATCTCCTAAGCCTTCCTGTGGTGGATCATGAAGACCGCCTGGTAGGAATTGTAACGGTGGATGATGTCGTTGATGTCATGGAACAGGAAGCAACAGAGGACTTTGAAAAAATGGCAGCCATGCTGCCAAGTGAAAAACCTTATTTAAAAACCAGTGTATTTCAGCTGGCAAAAAACCGGATTGTCTGGCTGCTGGTTCTGATGTTAAGCAGCATGATCACGGGAGGGATTCTGGCAAAATATGAGAAAGCATTTGCTGTGATTCCTCTTTTAGTAACATTCATACCTATGCTTACCGATACCGGCGGAAATGCAGGAAGCCAGAGCAGCACCATGATAATCCGCGGTATGGCAGTGGGAGAGATTCATACCAGAGATATCTTTCGGGTGGTATGGAAAGAACTGAAAGTCGCCATACTTGTGGGATTTGTTCTTGGAATGGTTAATTATATCCGCCTGATCATTCTCTACCCAGGCCAGGAGATGCTTTGTCTGACGGTTATGTTAAGCCTGATAGCTACCGTAATTCTGGCAAAAACAATTGGTGCCATGCTTCCCATTGGTGCAAAGGTATTTCACATGGATCCGGCTATTATGGCAGCACCTTTAATTACTACCATAGTGGACGCCATAAGCTTAGTTATCTATTTCCAGCTTGCATGTTCTCTTCTACAACTGTAATTGTTCTGGAAAAATGCGGTTAAGTCATTGTTTTTTCCAGATGTTCGTTATATAATGAAATTTGTCTGAAACATCACGAGAATGAAGATATAGGAGTGTGT